>NZ_JBXVPZ010000573.1:0-5393 GCF_057961495.1 Streptomyces sp. P5F9
GACGCCGGGAGGAAAGCCGGGGCGGGCGCAATGGGTGACGCCGGGCGGCCGGCTGACATCGGGCGGCAAGCTGAGCGCCTGAGCAGGGCGGCTTACGCCGGGCGGAAGACCTCGGGGCGGGCGCAATGCATGACGCCGGGCGGCTGAGCCGGGGAGCGGGCGACGTGGACAACGCCGTTGGCGGCAGGGCAAGTTGACCGGAATCGGCCGCCCAGGGCGCGTCGGCTCACGCCGGGCAGAAGGCGTAGGGCGGGCGCGGAGGGCAACACAGGGCGACTGGGCCGTGGAGCGGGCGAGGCCGACAACACCGGTGGCAGCCAAGCGAGTTGGCCCATCAGCCTCCCGGTCCCGCAGGGCTCAGCCCTCGACCTCCCGGGGTTTCACGTCCACCTCGCGCAACGCGTCGTCGCGGGTCTCGGCCCTGGCCTCCGTGCGGTGGCCGCGCTCGATGTAGTCGCGGACGACGAGTTCGACGGCGTCCTGCGGGTTGCCCACGCCCGCGAGCACCATGACTTCCACGACGAGCGCTGCGTCGAGCGAGACGGTCACCTTGGCCATGAGCGGACGGTAACATCCACCGCCGCGCGTTCTGCCGCTGGGCGGCGCCGGCCATCCGCCCGTCCGGTCCCTGGGACGACGACGTGTACGCCGGCATCGCGGTGATCCGGTGCGTGGCGGCCCGCTGACCCCGCGATATCCACTCGCCGCCCCGCCCCCGCCGACCTACCCTCGCCACCATGAGCAAGCCTCTCGTCGCCCTTCTCAGTGGGGCGGGCATCTCCACCGACTCCGGCATCCCCGACTACCGCGGCCCCAACGGCCTCTGGCGCCGTGACCCCGAGGCCGAGAAGCTCGTGACCTACGAGTACTACATGGGCGACCCGGAGATCCGGCGCCGGTCCTGGCAGATGCGGCGCAAGAACCGCACGCTGCAGGCCGAGCCCAATGCCGCGCACCGGGCCGTCGTGGAGCTGGAGAAGTCCGGCGTGCCCGTACGGGTCATCACGCAGAACATCGACGGGCTGCATCAGCTCGCCGGGCTGCCCGCCCGCAAGGTGATCGAACTGCACGGCACCGCGCGGGAGTTCGTATGCACGCGGTGCCATGTGCGCGGGCCGATGCAGGACGCGATCGCCCGGGTCGAGGCCGGGGAGGACGACCCCGCCTGCCTGGAGTGCGGCGGGATCCTGAAGTCCGCGACCGTGTACTTCGGCGAGCGGCTCGACCCCGTCGTCCTCGGCGAGGCCGTCGCCATCACCAAGGCCTGCCAGGTGTTCGTCGCCGTCGGCAGCAGCCTCCAGGTCCAGCCCGCCGCCGGACTCGTTGGTGTCGCTGCCGACCACGGGGCACGGCTGATCATCGTCAACGCCGAGGCCACGCCCTACGACGAACTCGCCGCCGAGGTCATCCGCGAACCGATCGGTACCGCACTGCCCGAGCTAATACATCGGCTGAGCTCGGAGAACGACTCCTAGGCTCTGGCGGAACTCACCTTCTTCCGGACCGCAGATCTCCACCATGCCGGTTCCGGGGAACTTGGTGTCGTCCACGAGAAGAGCCAGTCTGCGTGCACCTGGCGAAGGGACCCGAGCGGCACGTTCGGACGGAATGGCTCGATCCCGGTCCGTAAAGAAGTGACGATCTTTCGGCAAAGCCTCTCCCAATGGCATGATCGACTGACCGTTCGAGACAACGAGCTGGAGGGGGAACGGAGTTGTCTTTCGAGGAGGAGTGGGCCCAGTTGAAGGCCGATGCCCTGGCGCGCCGGTCGACGGGCACGCAGATCGACCAGCTCCCTGCGGATGGTGGCGGCTCCGTGGCCCCGCCCGCGGGATCCCTGGTGGCCAAGGCCGACTCGATCAACGGCAACGCGAACCTGCTGATCGAGATAGCGGGCTTCCTCCAGGAAGGCCGGCCGGATGCGGAACTCACCACCATGGCCCGGGAGCCCAGGGCCCACGAGGACGTGGCCACACAGGTGGCCCGGTTCGCGGGGTTCGCGGATGACCAGTACCTGGACGCGGTCGCTCTCTTCGCGGCGCTCTCCACTCGCCTGCGAACAGCAGGCAGCGACTTCGTGAAGGTCGACGACGGCACAGCGCAGCACTTCCTCGACGATGTCTTGCGCTACGGCCAGTACGTCGCGCCGGAGGCACGATGAGCGGCGGTATCAGCCACCGCAAAGACGTCGAGTTCCTGGAGGGCTGCAACCCTCCCCTCGTCGAGCGGAACGCGGACGAGTTCAAGCGCCTGCACGACATGCTCGTGGCGGTCGCCCCGTCCGCGGAGCGGGCCGAGAAGCACACGCAGTGGAAGAGCGAAGGCAGCCGGCACTACGAAGCCCGGCTCACTGAGGCACGCAAACTGCTCACGCAGCTCGCCGAGGGCTACAACAAGGCCGCCGGCGCCCTGACCGACTACGCGTTCGCGTTGCAGGTCGCCAAGGCGCATTACTCCAACGGCAAGGCGAACGAGCAGAATCTCGCGAACCTGATCCACACCAAAGGCACGGCGATTACCCGCGAAGCCCAGGAGGCCGAGCCGATGCGCCAGTGGGAGGACATGCGGGCCACCACCGGCGTCATGGACTTCTTCGCCGAACTCACCATGGATGTCGACGACATCCGCGACGACGCGAACCGGCTGCACGACGCGGCCGGCGGTGACTTCCAGCTGGCGAAGACCACAGAGCAAGAGGCGCGGGAGATCTGCGTCCACCAGCTCAAGCAGGCCTACGACCTGCTGCCGGACTTCCGCATGGGCTTCGTCCAACGCGTCGACATCGTCCCGGCGATCGCGGACTTGCGTCGAGAGGCTGCCGAGGCGCGCACAAACCCGCTGACGCATCTGTCCGGCAGTGGCCCCAAGCAGGATTACTACCCCATCGCCGGAAACGACATCGTCTCCCCGGCCCTGCGCGACATCCGCCTCCAGATCGCCAACCTTCCTGGGGCAAAGGACAGTTACTGGGACCCACCCGCCAACGCCCAGGAACGCACCGACTGGATCGCGGCAAACAAGGACGTCATCAAGGCGGCGGCACAGAACTCGGGGCTCCCACCGGACATGGTCGCCGGTATTGCCTGGCAGGAAATCGGCGGACAGCCCGGCATCCTGGACGACATCACCGACACCGTCCGCGAACAGGCCGACTCCCCACTCAGCCCGATCGCCCCCGAGAACCTCCCCTGGCGCCTCGGAGGCGATCCCGACAACACGTCCATGGGGCCCATCGCGATCCAGGTGCGACGCGGCGCCGAGGTCCTCGGCTACGACCCCGACCACCTCACCGACCAGCAACGCGGCATGGTGGAGGAGTCCCTCCAAGACCCTGCGCAGAACATCTTCGTCGCCTCGGAGTACCTGGCCCAACTCAAGGCGGAGAGCGACTTCTCCGACGTGCCGGCTGAGGAGATGACCGCGGCTCAGTACGAGGAGCTCGCCGCGCGCTACAACGGGGGCCCGTACTGGCAGACCGACGATGCCCAGGCCTACGGGCGTGGCTTCACGAACAACCTGGCCGACGCAAGGAACGCACTGCGCTGATGACTCAACCCGCTCTTCCGAACGACGACCGCGGCTGCCTTCGCCTGGTCCTCGCGGTACCACTGGTACTGCTCACCCTCGTCGCCGCGTATTTCTCCTGGACGGCGCTGACCATACGTCCATCGGGCTCCTGGGACGACGACGCGTACGCCGGCATCGTTCTGTCCTGCGTTCTCGCCATCGGGGCTGCAGGCGCGGCGGCGGTGCTGTGGCTACTGCCGCCTGTGCGCCGCATCCTCGGGTGGTGGTGGGTGAGCCCGGCCGTGCTGTTGGGTGTGCTCGCAGTGATCCGGTGGGTGACAGGCGGCTGATACTCCAGCTGTAGATCGTGATCTTCATGCCTGGGATGCGGCTTGTCGCCGGTAATGGCTTGCTTGTGATCGCGCCTGGTGACGGCGTCGCCAGGCGGACCGGGCGGTGGCCGAGTTGGAACGGTCCGGCATGCCGGTCAGGGTCATCACGCAGAACGTCGACGGACTCCACCAGCTCGGTGGTGTGCCCGCCCGCAAGGTGCTCAAGCTGCACGGCACCGTGCTGTTGACCCACGTCGAACCGAGCAACACGGTTCACCGCCGGCATCAGCACCGTGCCCTCCACGACCTGGCCCCGCTGCGGGACGTTACGGGAGTCGGCATACCGGATGCTGACGTGGCCCACGGTGACGACGTCACCGTCGCGCAGCGTCCAGGGACCACGAAGCGGCTGGTCGTTGACAAGGGTGCCGTGAACGGCTCAGCGCCGCGTGTGTGCCGCTGACGTACGGATCATCCAGACGAATATCGCAACCGGGATCCCTGCCCAGAACCGACCTGACACCGGACAGTCGCACGGGCGAGCCTCGCAGGTGCGCGGGATGCGTGAAAGTGAGTCGGGGATCTGAGCCATCGGGTGGATAACTCGCCATGATCCCACCCCCATTGGGACTGGACGGAGAAAATAGTCTAGTTCTTGGCAGTCCGGCGTAAGTCGCGCAGAATCGAGCTTTATCCACCGCAATCTGCCATGTTGTACGAGGCGATCAAACGCTGGAGTCAAGTCGAATGCCCGCACTCAGCGGGTGACCCGGAGCTTCGACTGGCCGTGCGGGAGTTGTTCCCAGTCGTCCATGAAGCGGGCGTTCAGGCCGTGTTGGGCCGCCAGCGCGACCAACGTCTCGGTGCGGTAGTAGAAGTCCTCGCGCAGGACGTGGTGTTCCTCGCCCTCCGTGCGGTCGAAGGTGAAGTCGAACCAGCCGCCCGGTGCCAGGACGCGGCCGACGTTGGCGAGGCACTCCTCGATGACCGGGAGCGGGGAGTGCGAGAACACGCTGTGCGCGTGGACGACGTCGAAGTGCGCGTCGGGCAGGAAGCGCAGGGTCAGGTCGTGTACGGGGGTGAGGGTGGGGAGCTGTTTCTGGAGGCCCATTTCTACGATCGTGTCCTGCGCGGCGGCCAGGATGTCGGGCGAGATGTCGATGCCGTAGTAGTGCCCGGGGTCGAGGTGGCGGATGAAGCGCCAGCCGCCGCGCAGGTTTCCGCAGCCGATCTCCAGCATGCGGTGCCCGGGGCGCAGACCGTGGCCGAGGAGGTAGTCGAACTGCATCGCGCCCAGTGCCAGCCAGCGTTCACGGCTCGCGCTGCCGACCGCCGCGTCCGGGTCGGCCCGGGTGTCGGAGCGCATCACGGCGCGGTAGTAGGAGACGTGGTCCGGGTGGCGATGGCGCAGCCAGGCGTCCCGGGTGGCACGGGCCAGGTGGCGGGGCACGCGGTCGGGGTGGCGCAGGGCGTAGGCGATGCGGTGGCCGAGGGCGGCGCGGTTGGCGGTGAGGTTCTTGGTGGGCACGGGATCGTCGCCTCTCCGAATTCCGG
>NZ_JBXVPZ010000574.1:0-5362 GCF_057961495.1 Streptomyces sp. P5F9
GATGAGGACACTTCGACCACCGCGACTTCGGATGCCCACACTCCTTGAAGAACGACCCCATCCCACGAACCAACGAATCCGAAGCCATGGCTTGCTGACCCCTTACAGCCGACGCTGACAGTTTGCTGACCGTCAGAGCTCCGAGTCGCCGCCGACCTGCGCAAACGCGCGCAGGGTCGCCTTTGTTCTGGAACTGGATCGGCCGCACCCAGGAGGAGATCCAGCAGGCCCGCACGGACTGGATGACCGGCAGCCGCTTCGGCGAGGTGAAGGGGTACGACGGGGCGCCGCTACCGGCTCCCGAGCTGCCTCCTGTGGGGTTGAAGCCGCGAGGAAGAGTGCGCTGACCTGCTGGGGCGTGCCACAGGTTGCGAGTGACGGGGCTTGAGAGGCTTGGCGTGGGCGGGCTCCGGTGGTCGTCGGCAAACCGAGTGCGCGTACGCACCCGACTACCGGCCCGACCACGGCAGGTAGGCGCACTGCAGCACCTCGCCGGGGGCTGTGTGCTGAGCTCCTGGCCCACGTCCAGGCAGCGCAGCCGGACACCGGGCTGCCCGGATCTCGTGTCGTACGGTCCGATGTCGCGGCCGCCCACCGTCCGCGTCTGAACCACTGCCGGGAATCAGGCCGCGACGAGCTCCTGCTCGCGGTCCGGCGTCTCGACCTTGGGCTTCTTGTTCGGCAGTGAGAGCCGGAAGACCTTGTGCCACGCGGAGAACACCTGCTTGGGCAGTGGCCCGGTGACGTACTCCAGCTCGTACTTCTCGAACAGCGCGCGCACCTTCACCGCGACCTCGGCGTACCGGTTGCTGGGCAGGTCCGGGAACAGGTGGTGCTCGATCTGGTGCGAGAGGTTGCCGGTCATGAAGTGCATGGCCTTGCTGCCGCTGATGTTCGCCGAGCCCATCATCTGGCGCAGGTACCACTGGCCGCGCGTCTCGCCCCTGATCGACCGGCGCTCGAAGACCTGCACGCCCTCGGGGAAGTGCCCGCACATGATCACCGAGTGGGTCCAGATGTTGCGGACCAGGTTCGCGGTGAACGTGGCGGCGAGCGTGGGGAGGAACGACGGGCCCGACAGCAACGGGTGGATCACGTAGTCCTTGAGCACCTGCTTGCGGATCTTGCGGCCCACGGCCTTGGCCCGCGCGCGGAACTCCGGGTGCTTGCGGCGGCGCTTGCTCAGGTTCTTGCCGAGTTCCAGGTCGTACGCCGCGATGCCGTACTCGAAGAAGCAGGCGTTGATGAAGTTCCACAGCGGCTGGCCGAGGTGGAACGGGTGCCACCTCTGGTCCTCGTCGACGCGCATGATGCCGTAGCCGAGGTCGTTGTCCTTGCCGATCACGTTGGTGTACGTGTGGTGCAGCTCGTTGTGCGAGTGCTTCCACTGCTCGGACGGCGAGACGTGATCCCACTCCCAGGTGGTGGAGTGGATCTTCGGGTCCCGCATCCAGTCCCACTGGCCGTGCAGGATGTTGTGGCCGATCTCCATGTTGTCCATGATCTTCGCCACGGACAGCCCGGCGGTGCCGATCAGCCACGCGGGCGGGAAGAGCGAGAACAGCAGCACGCCCCTGCTGACCAGTTCGAGCTTGCGCTGCGCCGAGATGACCTTGCGGATGTAGGCGGCGTCCTTCTCGCCGCGGCCGGCGATCACCTCGTCGCGGATCGCGTCCAGTTCGCGGCCGAGCTCCTCGATCTGCTCCGCGGTCAGGTGGGCGGTGGGGTCGATGGCGGTCAAGGTGCTCCTACCGTTCGATGTCGCAGGGGCCCGCCGCGGCGGACACGCAGGTCTGGATGAGGACGCCCGGCTCGGCCTCGGTGATCTCGCCGGTGCGCAGGTCGCGGACGGCGCCCGCCTTGAGCGGGGTGACGCAGCCGAAGCAGATGCCCATGCGGCACCCGGAGGGCATGAGCACGCCGGCTTCCTCGCCGACGTCCAGCAACGGCGTGGCGCCGTCCGCGTCGACGGTCCTGCCGGTGGCGCTGAACGTGACCTCGCCGCCGTCGCCGGTGACGACGATGCCGGGGCGGAAGCGTTCGATGTGCAGGCGCTCTTGGACGCCGTGCTCGCTCCAGTGCTCTTCGGCGGCGTCGAGCAGGCCCGCGGGCCCGCAGGCCCAGGTCTCGCGCTCGGCCCAGTCGGGCACGAGTCCGTCGAGACGGGCGATGTCGAGCTTGCCGTCCGTGTCGGTGTGCACCTCGGTGAGCCGCAGCCTCTTGTCCGCGACCAAGGCGTGCAGTTCGTCGCGGAAGATCACGTCCTGCGGCCGTGGCGCGCAGTGGACCATGACGACGTCGTCGAACTCGGTGTCGCGCAGCATGCCCATCACGGGCGTGATGCCGCTGCCGGCCGTCAGGTAGAGCACCTTGGCGGGCTTGGCCCGCGGCAGCACGAAGTCACCGGTCGCCTGATCGAGCTGGATCAGCGTGCCCGGTTTCGCTCTGCGGACCAGGTGGTTGCTGACCTTGCCGTCCGGGATCGCCTTCACGGTGATCGTGACGCGGCCGTCCTGGCGGTCTGTCGGTGAGGTGATGGAGTAGGCACGCCACAGGCGCACCCCGTCGACGTCGACCCCGATCCGCACGTACTGACCGGCCGTGTGGCCGCGCCAGCCCCGTCCCGGCCTGATCACGACAGTCGCGGCGTCACCCGTCTCGGGATGCACGGCCTCGATGCGCCCCCGCAGGTCGGCGCCCGCACGCAGCGGGCTGACCAGGTCGAGGTAGTCCGACGGCAGCAGCGGCGTCGTGACCATCTCCAGCAGTTTCCACGCCCTGCTGCGGAGGGCTGTACTCGTCATGACTTCAGCTTGCTGCGCCTCAGGGCGTAAAGTCCTGACCGCAGGACGTGAATCTGGTCGGATGAATTGTTCGCAGGGAACAAAAACGTGAGTCATGCAATTCGGAGGGCCAGCGAACTGGCCCTGGATGAGACGACGGTCACGGCAATGCGGGCAGCGCTGAAGACCACTGCCGACGAGGTCGTCGAGGCGATCATCGACGAGGTCCCTTCCTACGCCAACGCCCTTTCGGGCCGCATGGGCGCCACCATCCGCCGAGCCGTCCGCACCGCCCTGGGCCACTACCTGGACCTCGCGAGCGGGAACGCCACAGGCGGCGACGCCGGTGACGCGGCCTACGAGCTGGGCCGCGGCGAGGTGCGCGACGGCCGTTCCATGGACGCCCTGCTCAGCGCCTACCGCGTCGGCGCCCGGGTGGCCTGGCGATGCCTGGCAGCGGGTGCCGTACCCGCAGGTCTGCCCGCCGCCGAGGTCGCCAAGTTCGCCGAGCTGACCTTCGCCTACATCGACGAGCTCTCCGCCGCGAGCGCCGCGGGCCACGCCGACGAACTGGCCGCCCGGGGCAGGGACCGCGAGCGCCACCTGGAACACCTGGCCCGCGACCTCCTCGCCGGCGTGAGCCCGGACGTGCTGCTGGCCTCTGCTCAACGGGCCGGGTGGCAGCCTCCGGTTGCGCTGACCGCGGTCCTGTTGCCCGCCGCCCAGGCCCGGCCTGCCTACCGCGCCCTCGACCCGAGCACCCTCGTCCTCGACGACCTGCCGGACGCCACCGGTGTACTGCTCGTCCCCGATGCCGACCGGTCACATCTCCTGCGGCAGCTGACCGACCGCACCGCCGTCGTCGGCCCGGCCCGGCCATGGACTCGTGCGTCCGCCTCGTACGCGCGAGCCGTACGCGCGCGCTCCCTCTCCTCTGATATTCGCGACACCGAGGACCACCTGCCCGAGCTGGTGCTGAGCGCCGACGCGGACGCGCTCGCAGACCTGCGTGCCCGAGCCCTCGCACCGTTGCGGACCCTGCCTGTCCCGACCGCGCGGCGGCTGGAGGAGACGCTGCGGGAGTGGCTGCTGCACCAGGGCAGGCGGGACGAGGTGGCGGCGGCGTTGTTCGTCCATCCCCAGACGGTCCGGTACCGGATGTCGCAGCTGCGGGAGCTGTTTCCGGATCTCGCATCGCCGCAGCGGGTCCTTGAACTGACGCTGGCGGTCGGTCTTGGGGTCGGCTGATGCCTCCTTCGACCGTCCACGAACGCGTCCGCGAGCGGTCCAGGAATCGTGCAGCGTTCTCGGTGCCCTCAGCCGGCTCATGCGGCCCGGAGGGCGAGCGGTCTCCGCCGGCTGAGGCCTGGAGCTGATGTGAAGACCGGACAAGGCCTCGGGAAGCCCGTCGGGGCGTTGGTCCTGGCACGAGCTGACCCGCGGGCGCGCGGAGGGCTGCAGCTGGGTGACCGGCGGGGCGGCCGGGCCGGGTCACCAGGAGCGGGGGGCCAGGCCGCTCGCGCCGGGACCACCGTGGTTCTGCGACGGCCCGGCGCCTCCCTTCCCGCAGGCCAACGGGACGACCTACCGGGCCGGCCTGGCGCACCGCGCGAGGGATGATGGGGATGGAATGACGGAACGTGAGATCAGGAGCTCCCATGGCGCAGCGGGTTCACCGGCCCCGTGAGGACGCGGAGTTCGATTTCATCCTCGGGATGAGCGGCGTCCCGGTCCTCGCATACTTCACCGGGACATGGCCCAAGGCGATCGAGCCCTGCCGGGTGATGGACCTCGTCGTGGGTGCCATCGCCGACGACTACGCGGGCCGCCTGACGGCCGTCCGCGCCGACATCACCCGTTGTCCGGCCGCGACCGAGCGATACGGGATCACCGGAGCGCCGTCCTGCGTCCTGCTGAAGGAGGGAGAGGCGGTGGCGCACGGCACGGGGCCCATGACCACCGCCGAGGTGCGGAAGTTCCTGGACGGCCACCTCTGAGCGGCCGCCGCGGCACGAGGCCGCGACGCCCGTCACGGCAGTCGCCCGGCTGCGGCCACGATCTCGGGAAAGCCCGGTCCCATGCCGGTGCCCCGGCGTGAGCGCAGCACCACGGTGCCGGCCTCGACGGACAAAGCACCCTGGCATTCCAACACTGCCCCATGCAGGCGCCGTGTGCGGTGGCCACCGGGCCGCACCAACACGCCCGCCTGCCGCAGTCGGTCCAGGTGCAGGTCGAGCAGGCGCCGTGGCGCCCGGTCGGCCACCAGACGGTGCCGGAACTCGCTCAGCGCGGAGTGGCCGAACCCGGGATCGGTTGACTCCGGCGTTCGGAGAGCCGGACCAGGTTTTGGACTGCAGGTATAGTGGTTGGACACACAGTCTTAAGCGAGGGGCAGGAATGACGGACGGCAAGTCGGCCCCGGACGCCGAACGCGACGCCATCATCGCCGCGTTGGTGCCTGTGGCCGACGGGATCGCGGCGACGTTCGGTCCGGTGTGCGAGGTGGTGCTGCACGACTACCGGCGCCCGGAGAAGTCGGTGGTCGCCGTCGCCGGAGCACTGACCGGGCGGGCCGTGGG
>NZ_JBXVPZ010000575.1:0-5361 GCF_057961495.1 Streptomyces sp. P5F9
CCACCCGACGCCGGCCTATCGACCGGCGCCTGTGATGCGGAGCGAGCAGAAGTGCCCCGTGCGTCCGTCGGCCCCTGGAACGGAGGCCCTGGCGGAACCGCCGCCCCCGGAGGTGCCGGAGGCGGTGGCTCCCAACCACCCCGTGGGGAAGCAGAACCCGTACCAACAGGCGGCTCGGAGTTTGGCTGGGCTCCCGCGCGGGGCCCCGGGACACCCGGGCCCACTGGACGCTCCCGATCGTCCGCCGGAGGCACCCCCACTGTTCCCGCCGCCGAAGCGAACCGGTCGTCGACGGAGTCGCCCGCGGCCGTGGGCCCCGTGTCCTCCGCGGTGTCGTCGTACAGCTGGCTCCACCAGTCGTCCTCGTGACCGGTCGGCGTTCCCCCCTGCTGGCTCATGCCCCTAATTGTCCACCGCGCGGGCCAGTTGGAAACGGGGCGTCCGGAAAATCGGGTGCGAGCCCCTCCTCGAACGGCGTGTCGGATGACCTGCCGAACACCCGTCCGCCACAGGACGAGACAGGCCGCCGGACGGTCCCACCCCCCACGGGAGAACCGCCCGGCGACAACTGAGTGACCCGGCCCCGACTCCCCTGCGTGCCGGCGCACGTCATGGGCCCGGGTCACGTTCCAAGTGACCGAATCCCGTCGCGGGTTCGGCCCACCCGGTCCCGAGTGTGACCGGCTTTCCTGAAGCCCCCCTGTGATGCGCGCCTGTCTCCCCCATGACCCGCCGCGCGCGAACCCGCAGGCCAAGAAACCCCAATACCGGCATTACGGGCGACAGTTGATGCCCCAGTGACGCAACCTTGGCAGAGTGACGGGTGGTACGGCGATGATGTGCCGAGGCGGTTTTGCGCCGTGGCTGTTTTCCGCCACGGCCCGCGGGACGCGACGGGGTCTTCGGGGAGAGGCGGCACCTGATGCTGGGAGCGATAGGCCTGGACGAGGCACACGAGTCGGCGTACCGGGCACTGGTGTCCGTCGGCGCCGCGGACGTGCCCGATCTCGCCCGGCGGCTGACCATCGGGGAGTACGACACCGAGCGCGCCCTGCGCCGCCTGGAACGGCACGGACTCGCGGCCCAGTCCTCGGCCCGCCCCGGCCGCTGGGTCGCCGCCCCGCCCGGGGTCGCCCTCGGCGCGCTGCTCACCCAGCAACGCCACGAGCTGGAGAAGGCGGAACTGGCCGCCGCGCTGCTCGCCGAGGAGTACCGCGCCACCGCCGCCGAACCCGCCGTACACGACCTGGTGGAGGTGGTGATCGGCGCCGCGGCCGTCACCCAGCGCTTCCTCCAGCTCCAGCTCGGCGCGACCGAAGAGGTCTGCGCGCTGGTCACGGGGGCCCCGGTCGCCGTCACCGGCATGGAGAACGACGCGGAGGAACAGGCCGCCGACCGCGGGGTCCGCTACCGGGTCGTCCTCGAACGCGCCGTACTCGACCAGCCGGACGGCATCACCGAACTCACCGCCGCGCTCAACCGCGACGAACAGGTGCGGGTGGTCGACAAGGTGCCGACGAAGCTCGTGGTCGCCGACCGGACCCTCGCGATGGTGCCGCTGACCTCGCACACCGCGGAGCCCGCCGCGCTCGTCGTGCACGCGAGCGGCCTCCTGGAACTGCTCTCCGGACTCTTCGAGTCGATCTGGCGGGACGCCCTCCCCCTGCGCCTCGGCACGTCCGGCCCCACCGAGCAGAACCCCGACGGCCCCGACGCCACCGACCTGGAGGTGCTGTCCCTGCTGCTGGCCGGGCTGACCGACGCCAGCGTGGCGAAACAGCTCGACCTGGGCCTCAGGACGGTCCAGCGCCGGGTGAAACGGCTGATGGAGCTGACCGGCGTGACGACCCGCCTGCAACTGGGCTGGCACGCGTACGAACGAGGCTGGGTGGCCCGTACCTGACCTGCGGTTTCACCCGGGGTCCCGCAGGCTGGACAGATGGGAGTGGGTGAACTCCTCCTGGTCGGCGTCGTCATCCTGCTCGGCCTGTGCGGAGTCTTGGTGCCCGGAGTGCCGGGGTCGTGGCTGGTGTGGGCCGCGGTCCTGTGGTGGGCGCTGAAGGACCCGCAGCCGGTGTCCTGGAGCGTCCTCGTGGGCGCCACGGTCGTCCTCTTCCTCTCCCAGGTGGTCCGCTGGACCCTCCCGCCCCGCCGCCTGCGCGCGAGCGGCGCGACCCCCCGAATGGGCGTGTACGCCGGAGCCGGCGCGTTCCTCGGCTTCGTCCTGATCCCCGTGCTCGGCGCGATCCCCGGCTTCATGGCCGGCATCTACCTCCACGAACGCCTGCGCCTGGGCCGCCACGGCGAGGCCATGGCCTCCCTCCGCACGGCGATGCGCTCGGGCGGCTCCAGCGTGCTGACCGAACTGTTCACCTGCCTGCTGATCATGGGCGCGTGGGTGGGCGCGGTGATCTGGGGCTGACGCGGAGGCGTTCAGCCGAGGGCGGTGAGGTCGACCGTGTCGGCGAGCGCCCGCATGCCCGCGTCGTTGAAGTGCAGGTGGTCACCGCAGTCGTAAGCGGGCCGGATCCGCTGCGGCTGCTCCGGGTCACGGACGGCGGCATCGAAGTCCACGACCCCGTCGAAGGGCCCACCGCCGCGAATGAAGACATTGACCTTCTGCCGTACGGCTTCCCGGGCCGCCGTGTATCCGCTGTTGCCGCCGTACGGCGTGAGGGTCGCGCCGATGACACGGATGCCGTGCGCGTGGGCGCGGCTCACGAGGGTGCGGTAGGCGCTCTCGAAGGCGCCGGGGTCGGTGGCCGCCGGGGTGCCTTTGATGTCGTTGATGCCTTCGAGGACGATCAGCACCCGCACCCCCGACCGCGACAGGGCATCGGCGTCGAGACGGGACAAGGCACTCGGTCCTACGTCGTCGCGCAGCAGCCGGTTCCCGGAGACACCGGCGTTGAGGACACCGAGGCGACGGTACGCCGGCAGGGTGCCGAGACGTTCGGCGAGCCGGTCGGGCCAGCGGTGGTTGGCGTCCCGGGTGGAACCGTTGCCGTCGGTGAGGGAGTCGCCGAAGGTGACGACACTGCCGGCCGCCGGGGCGTCGAGGACGTCGACACCGGTGACGTAGTACCAGGAGGTGGTGGTCGCGGTGTACGCGGAACCGTCGACATCGGCGGCCCGATTCCCTTGCGGTGCACGGTAGTTGGTCTGTCCGGCCGCACGGTGGTAGGTCGCGGGACCGGAGTCGTCGGGCGTGTGGACGGTGACGAGCAGATCCGCCGCGTCGGGCGCGGCGAGCGGAACGGGATCACTGACCAGATCCCCGCCCACCGGAATGGTGACCGTCCGGGCGCCGTCGAAGGTGGCGACCCGCATCGAACCCGGCACGGCGTCCGGCCCCGCCTCGCGCAGGGCGACGGTCACCGCGTCGAGGCGGAGGGGAGCGGTACCGAACCGGTTGGTGAGCCGGACGCGGGTGGCGCTGCCGCCGACGCTGAGGTGGACGACGTTGCGGAGTGAGGCGCCGGGCCGGGCCGGGGCGGTTCCGGAGGGAGCGGCCTCCCAGGTGCCGGTCCAGGTGCCGAACGGGTCGAGGGCCGAGGCCTTGGGAACGGAGGCGTCGGCTGTCGCCGCACCCGCCGCACCCGCCGTCCCCGCCGTCCCAACTCCCGCTCCCAGCACGAACACCAGCAGTCCTACGACGACCCGTCCGGCCCCGACCATGAGCGCTCCGCCTCTCCCCACCAGCCACAAGGAAGGCGACCGTGGCACGCCGGAACGGGCGGACGGCGGAGCATCACCGGTGCCGGGCCCCACGTCCCCTGTCCGGCGTAGGACGCGGAGCGGAGGGAGGCCTGGGACCGGAGGCCGATGCGCACCGCGGGCAGGCGTGTTTGGCTGCGGTCATGACCGAATTCACCGAGGCCGAACGCGCGTACCTCTCCTCACAGCGACTGGGGCGCCTCGCCACCGTCGACCCCCAGGGCCAGCCACAGGCCAACCCCGTCGGCTTCTTCCCCCAGGCCGACGGGACGATCCTCGTCGGCGGCTATGCGATGGGCACGACCAAGAAGTGGCGCAACCTGCGGGAGAACCCGAAGGTCGCGCTGGTCGTGGACGACATCGTCAGCGTCCGCCCCTGGAAGGTACGGGGCATCGACATCCGTGGCGAGGCGGAACTCCTGGTCGGGCCGCACGAGTTGGGCCCGCACATGAGCGAAGAGGTGATCCGTATCCATCCCCGGCGGATCCACAGCTGGGGCCTGGAGACGGAACCGGGAACGGACTGACTCAGCCCAACGCGTCCTCCAGGGTGAGCAGTTGGACCTTGCGTTCGAGCCCGCCCGCATACCCCGTCATCGACCCGTCCGCTCCGATCACCCGGTGGCAGGGCCGGACGACCAGCAACGGATTGGCTCCGATCGCCCCGCCCACGGCCCGAACAGCCGCCCGGGACGCGCCGATCCGTGCGGCGATCTCGCCGTACGTCGTCGTCGCGCCGTACGGGACGGAGTCGAGGGCGGTCCACACGCGCTCGCGGAAGTCGGTGCCGGTGGTGCGGAACTCCAGCTGGAATTCCTTGAGTTCACCGGCGAAGTAGGCGGCGAGCTGTTCACCGGCGAAGTAGGCGGCGAGCTGTTCGCCGGCGGCACGGAAGGGGCCGGGGTCCTGCCGCCACTCCGGCTGGACGGTACGGCCGCCCTTCTGCCCGGGTACGGAGAGGGAGGTCAGGGCGCCGAACTCGTCGGCGGTGAGGAGGAGTTGGCCCAGGGGGCTGTCGAAACTCGTCCAGCGGGTGCTCATCGGGACTCCGGCTCCCCTGCCGTGCGCAGGTGTTGTAGGTGCTGTACGGCGTACGAACGCCAGGGGCGCCAGGCATCCGGAATGTCGACGCCGGGCGGTGCCACGTCGGGGTCGCCGAGGGCGCGGGTACGGATGACGGCGACGGTCGCGGCGTCCATGCCGGGCAGCGCGAGCAGAGCCTCCTCCGCGTCGTCCCGGTCGACGCCGGCGTCGAGTCGTACCGTGCCGTCGGACAGGGCGGTGGCGAGGGCGGCCAGGGGTTCGCCGGGCGCGGCGTCCACCAGCGCGGACGGCTCGGGGAAGAGATGGGTGAGGCCGCCGGACGGGGCGTCCAGTGTCTTGCCGTAGCGCCGCACCAGCCGCTCGGCCTCCGGCCGCCCGACCAGGGCCCGTACGGCGAGTTCCTCAGGGTCCGCGGTCCCCGGTGAGCGCAGGCCGGGTCGGGCGGCGACGAGCGGGGCGAGCCGGGGATCGGCACCGAGGCGTTCGTCGACGGCGTACGGGTCGGCGTCGAGGTCGAAGAGCCGCCGCAGGCGCTGGACGGCGGTGGTCAGGTCGCGGTGGTCGGTGAGGTGCAGACGGGCGTCGAGCCAGCCGCCGGGG
>NZ_JBXVPZ010000576.1:0-5359 GCF_057961495.1 Streptomyces sp. P5F9
ACTCTGGCCCCGGCCCCGGCCCCGGTCCCGACCTGGCCCCGGTCCCGGTCCCACCTGGCCCCGACCCCGGTCCCTGTCCCGGAGCTGGCCCCTGGGACGGGCCTCTGAATCGACCCGGGGTCGGTCTTGCGGCGGTCCCGGGGAGTCACGCCCGTCGGCGACGCTTCAGCAGCCGAATCCTGCGGACGGTCGCGATGAGTCCCGCGACGAGCGTCCCCCCGTACAGCCAGCCGGCCTGGGTGGCGAGCCCGGTGAACAGGCCCATCAGGCGGTTGACGAGGCCGCCGCTGCCGTCGGCCACCGGGAAGAGGCCGACGGCGAAGGCGATCGGTACGACGACCGGTGCGGTCAGCAGGTCGCCGCGCCGGATCCAGACCGCGGTGAGCACGCACACCGGCACGAACAGCACGCCGTAGACAGTCAGTGACGCCCCGAACAGGAACTGGTCGATACACCCGAGCACGAACATCACGGCCGCGCAGAACAGCCCGCCGCCGAGCCCGGTGAGCCGGGGGTTCGGCAGCTGACGTACCGTCTCGGCCGCCGTGGGGCTCGGGCGTCGGACGGTCGCCGGACGGCGCTGTGCCGTGCCGCGTGGCTGCGGGCCCGGGCGGGTCGTGCGGGCCGGGCCGCCGTTCGGACCCCGGCCGGCCTGCGGGGGCAGGGGCGGGGCCCCGCGTCTTGCGCCGGGCTGTGGGGGTCGTGTCCTGTGTTGCTCCACTGGACCAACTTAGGTCGGTTTATGTGCCGAATAGGTCCTCAGACACGCCGATGGGCAGAGCTTGGCCACGTGTTCGACGCGGAGCCGGGAGGGCGCGGCTCACGCCGTAGACTGGTGGATCGGCCCCGGGCCCCAGTCTCCGCAGCCCCAGCCGGTCCCCTCCACTGCTCTCACGCCACTCACGTACGGGAAGTCGCAACGTGTCGCTCACGATCGGAATCGTCGGTCTGCCGAATGTCGGCAAGTCGACCCTGTTCAACGCCCTGACCAAGAACGACGTGCTGGCGGCCAACTACCCGTTCGCCACGATCGAGCCGAACGTCGGCGTGGTCGGCGTCCCCGACCCGCGCCTGACGAAACTGGCCGAGATCTTCTCCTCGCAGAAGATCCTCCCGGCGACGGTCGACTTCGTCGACATCGCGGGCATCGTGAAGGGCGCGTCGGAGGGCGAGGGCCTGGGCAACAAGTTCCTCGCGAACATCCGTGAGTCCGACGCGATCTGCCAGGTCATCCGCGCCTTCAAGGACGAGAACGTCGTCCACGTCGACGGCAAGGTCTCGCCGAAGGACGACATCGAGACGATCAACACCGAGCTGATCCTCGCCGACCTCCAGACCATCGAGAAGGTCCTGCCGCGCCTCCAGCGGGAGTCGCGCATCAAGAAGGACATCGGCCCGAAGGTCGCGGCGGTCGAGGCGGCGCAGGAGATCCTGGAGAAGGGCGACACCCTCTTCTCGCAGGGCATCGTCCAGGGCTCCGGCAACGAGGAACTCCTCCACGACCTGCACCTGCTGACGACCAAGCCCTTCCTCTACGTCTTCAACGTCGACGAGGACGAGCTGGTGGACGAGGACTTCAAGACCGAACAGCGCGCCCTGGTCGCCCCCGCCGAGGCGATCTTCCTCAACGCCAAGCTGGAGGCGGACCTCGCCGAGCTCGACGAGGAGGAGGCGATGGAGCTCCTGGAGTCGGTCGGCGTCGAGGAGCCCGGCATGACGACCCTGGCCCGCGTCGGCTTCGACACCCTCGGCCTCCAGACCTACCTCACGGCAGGCCCCAAGGAGTCCCGAGCCTGGACCATCAAGAAGGGCGACACCGCCCCCGAGGCCGCCGGCGTCATCCACACCGACTTCCAGAAGGGCTTCATCAAGGCGGAGGTCATCTCCTTCGCCGACCTGGTGGAGACGGGGTCGGTGGCCGAGGCACGGGCCAAGGGGAAGGCGCGTATGGAGGGCAAGGACTATGTGATGCAGGACGGGGACGTGGTGGAGTTCCGCTTCAACGTGTGAGCAGCTGAAGCCGGCGCCACGTTGCTGTCCCGGCAGGCAGGCAGGCAGGCAGGCAGGCAGGTCAGGTGGGGCCCGGCTCATCGGCGTCGGGTCCCTGGCCGTCTCGCTCGCCGGCGGGGCAGCTCGGTTCGTTTCTGTTGTCGGTGCGGCCGCTCATTGAGGACTGACCGGGTGCCGGGTCGGCGCTGAGGATTCCGCTGCACCCTGTAGCGCGCTCGTGGGTTTATAGTAAAAGTTATTAATTCTGTATTTGTTTTTCTGTGAGGGTTTCCTTCGCTTCCCCCGTAAACAAGGGTGAAGGGCGGAGGGTACATGGACGCAAAAAACAGATTCGAGACGAGAGCCACCTTCCTGCTGCTGCGCATGGAATGGCTGGGCGGTCTTTCCGTATGTGCCGTGCTTGCGGTGCGGCATTTTTCGGAGATTCGGTGGGGGGTGTTTATCGGCCTCTTCGTCGTCATTGATGTCATCGGATATCTTCCCGGCGCCCTGGCCTTCCGGAGGAGTGGGGGCGGGTCTATCTCACGCTGGTACTTCGTGGCGTACAACACCATGCACAGCCTTGTGGTCGGGGGTGTTGTCGCCGGGTTGTGGGCGGTGCTGGTGAAGCCGGAGTGGGCGCTGCTCGCTCTGCCCTTGCATCTGCTGGGGGACCGTGCCCTGTTCGGGAATTCACTCAAGCCGTTCGGGGTGCTTTTCGAACCGCATTCGCATCCGGCGTACGTCGAATTCGAGCGGGCATACTCTGATTCGGACGGACGGAATTCCGATGACCTCCGAAGGGGTGCTGATGCCGTCCGTCTTTGAGACCCTGGTCCGGCACAGTGACAATCCGAGTTCTTTTCTTGCCCTCAATCAGGGTAATGAGTACTTCCGGGATCCACGGTTCGACGGCACCTGCGTCTATCGCCGGTCGGGGCGTCATCTGTTGCAGTTCGCGGGGCCCTTCGCGGCCGAGGAGCAGCGTGCGGGTCTGCTGGACGCCTTCGCGGCGCAGGCCCGGCCGCGCCGGCTGGTGGCGGTACAACTGCAGCGGGCGGACGCCGAGTTGTACGGGGCGCACGGGTTCACGGTGAATCAGCTCGGGGCGTCGTACGCGGTCGACCTGGGCCGGTTCACGCTGCGTGGGTCGGCCTTCGTACGGCTGCGGAACAAGATATCCAGGGCCCGGCGTGCCGGTCTTGAGGTGGTCGAGGCTCCCGCCGTGGCCGACGACGAGGTGCAGAGCGAGCTGGATCTGATCGACCGGGCTTGGCTGCAAGGCAAGGGCGGTGCCAAGGAGCTGCGGTTCCTCGTGGGGGAGCGGACCGGGCTGGCTCAGCGGCACCGGCGGTTGTTCGTGGGGCGGATCGGCGGGGTGGCCGTCGGGTACATCAGTTATTCGCCGGTCTTCGGCAGCCGGCCAGGGTGGCTCCACGACCTCAGCCGGCGTTCCCCGGACGCTCCGCCTGGGGTGATGGAGGCGCTCAACGCGACCGCGATGGAGCGGATGTCGGCCGACGGCGCGGGCTGGCTGCACTTCGGCTTCACGCCCTTCACCGGTCTCTCCGACGAGCACGAACTGCCGTGTGCGAGCCGTACGTTTACGCGCTGCGTGCGGCTGCTCGCCCAGCACGGCGAACGGATCTACCCGGCCGCCGCGCAGCTTGAGTACAAGCGGAAATGGGCGCCCCACGTGGTGCTGCCCGAGTACATCGCCTTCCAGGGGCGGCCCGGTCCAGCGGCGGTGTGGCAACTGCTGCGCGCCACGCGGGCGGTGTAGGGGCCGGGCGATCAGTCCTGCCAGTTCCGCCGTCCGATCAGTTCCGCCGTCCGGTCAGTCCCGTTGTCCGACCAGCCCCGTCGTCCCGCAGTCCCGCTCGTCCGGTCGGTTCCGTCATCCCGTCGGTCCCGCGCGTCCGGCCAGTCCCGCCATCCTGCCGGTCCCACGTGTCCGATCAGTTCCGCTCGTCCGACCCGGCCCGTCAACTTGCCAGTCCCGCCAGTCCCGCCGGTCCGATCGGTCCCGTCATCCCGTCAGTTCTGCCTGTCCGACCAGTCCCGTCAATCCACCAGTCCCGCCATTCCGCGATTCCCGCCACCCGTCAATCCACCAGTCCCGCCATCCCGCCACCCGCCATTCCCGTCCGCCGGACGGGGTTCAGCGCGACCGGGTCGTCCCGGAGCAGGGGAGCACATGAGGTTTCTGGAGCGCGAACGCGCCGTACTGACGAAAATGCTGCCGGGGCTCGACGAGAGTCTGCGGGCGGTGTCGCTCATGGAGCTGGAGAGCCCGCGCAGCCCGGGTATCGGGCTCTTCCGCGACAGCGGCGGGCCCGGACTTGTGGTGCCGGTCTCCTGCAAGGGGAAGGGTGCCACCGCGCTGGACGCCCTGCGGGTGCAGCGCGCGCTGGGCAGCAGGTCGCCGTCCCTGGCGGTGGCCACCACGATGCACCACTTCTCCATGGCCACCCTGGTCGGTCTGGTCACCGACGGCGAGGGCCTGGAGTGGATGCTCGTCGAAGGCGTGGCCTCCGGCAACCGCCTGGTGGCCTCCGGCTTCGCCGAGGGGCGGCCGGGCGCCGGCATCCTCTCCCCGTCGATGACCGCCACGGTGGGACCCGACGGCGTACGGATCAGCGGGGTGAAGCGCCCGTGCAGCCTCGCCCGGTCCATGGATCTGCTCACCGCCAGTGTCCTGGTACCCGGTGAGCAAGGGGCGCGCGACGAGCTGGCGGTGGCACTGGTCCCCGCGGAGAGCGAGGGCGTGAGCGTCAGCGGTTTCTGGTCCAGCACCTTCCTGTCGGGAGCGGAGAGCGACCAGGTCACCCTCACGGATGTGCTGGTACCGCCGGAGCTGCTGCTGCGGACCTCGGCCACGGAGGGGCGCCTGGACGAACTGCAGACCGCGGGCCTGGTCTGGTTCGAGCTGCTGATGACGGGGAGCTATCTCGGGGTCGCGAGCGCGCTGGTGGAGCGGGTGCTGCGCAACGAGCGGGTGCCCGAGTCCGAGCGGGTCCGGCTTCTGGTGGAGGCCGAGGGTGCGATGGCCGCCGCGGAGGGCGTCGCCCGTCGGCTCGACGAGGGCTGCCCGGACGAGTCGACGCTGGCCGACTCGCTGTACGTGCGGTACTGCGTGCAGGACGCCCTGGCCCGCATCGTTCCCCGCGCGGTGGAACTGCTCGGCGGCCTCAACTTCATGAGCTCGGACGAGGTCGGACACCTCGCGGCCTGCGCCAACGGGCTCTCCCTGCACCCGCCCGCACGGTCCAGGATGACCGGCCCGCTGGCGGCCCACCTTGCCGACGGCCCGCTCACCGTCGCCTGATCCGACCCCGACCCCGACCGCGGCCCCGGCCCCGACCTCGAC
>NZ_JBXVPZ010000577.1:0-5337 GCF_057961495.1 Streptomyces sp. P5F9
CCGCGTACACCGGGACGCCCGCCTCGGACAGTGCCTGCGCGTCCCGGGTGACGGTCCGCTCGGAGACTTCCAGCTCCCGTGCCAGCTCGGCGGCGGGGGCGAAAAACCAAGCCCTACAGGCCGTACCGCTCCCGCGCTTCCTTCACCGCCGTAGCCTTCACTTCCCCACGCCGCGCCAACTGCGCCAGCGCCGCCACCACGATCGACTCCGCGTCGACACCGAAGTACCGCCGAGCCGCGTCACGCGTATCCGACAGCCCGAACCCGTCCGCACCCAGCGACGACCAGTCCTGCTCGACCCACTGCGCGATCTGGTCGGGAACCTGGCGCATGTAGTCGGAGACCGCGAGCACCGGACCCGCGGCACCCTGCAGCGCCTGCCGCACGTACGGCACCCGCTCCTCGCCCCGCAGCAACGCCGCGTCCGCGTCCAACGCATCCCGCCGCAACTCGGTCCAGGACGTGGCCGACCACACGTCGGCCGCCACACCCCACTCCTCCGCGAGCAACTGCTGCGCCTTCAACGTCCAGTGGATCGCCGTACCGGAACCGAGCAGCTGGATCCGCGCCGCGTTGGCAGCCGGCGAAAGTCCCGCCGATTCCGCCGTGTTGAAGCGGTACAGGCCCTTGACGATGCCCTCGTCGATGCCGAGGCCGGCCGGCTTGGCGGGCTGGGGGATCGGCTCGTTGTAAACGGTGAGGTAGTAGAAGACGTTCGGGTCCTCACCCGGGGCCGCCTCGCCGTACATCCGGCGGAGGCCGTCCTTCACGATCGCCGCGACCTCGTACGCGAACGCCGGGTCGTACGACAGCGCCGCCGGGTTCGTCGCCGCGATCACGGGGGAGTGACCGTCCGCGTGCTGCAACCCCTCGCCCGTCAGCGTCGTACGGCCCGCCGTCGCGCCGACGAGGAAGCCGCGGCCGAGCTGGTCGCCGAGCTGCCACATCTGGTCGGCCGTGCGCTGCCAGCCGAACATCGAGTAGAAGATGTAGAAGGGGATCATCGCCTCGCCGTGCGTCGCGTACGACGTCGACGCGGCGATGAAGTCCGCCATCGAACCGGCCTCGGTGATCCCCTCGTTGAGGATCTGGCCGTTCTTGGCTTCCTTGTAGTACATGAGCTGGTCGCGGTCGACGGGCTCGTACGTCTGGCCCTTGGGGGAGTAGATCCCGAGCGACGGGAAGAGCGATTCCATGCCGAAGGTGCGTGCCTCGTCGGGCACGATCGGCACCCAGCGCTTGCCGGTCTCCTTGTCGCGGACCAGGTCCTTGACCAGGCGGACGAAGGCCATCGTCGTCGCCACGTTCTGGCTGCCCGAGCCCTTGTCGAAGGACGCGAACGCCTTCTCCGAAGCAGACGGCAGCGGAGCGATCGCGTGCGTACGGCGGGCCGGGGCCGGGCCGCCGAGGGCCGCGCGGCGCTCCTGGAGGTAGCGGACCTCGGGGGAGTCGGCGCCGGGGTGGCCGTAGGGCACGACCCCGTCGATGAAGTCGCTGTCCTTGATGGGGAGTTCGAGCAGGTCACGCATCTGCTTGAACTCGTCCGTCGACAGCTTCTTCATCTGGTGGTTGGCGTTCTTCGACGCGAAGCCCTCGCCGAGCGTGAAGCCCTTGACCGTCTGCGCGAGGATGACCGTCGGGCCGCCCTTGTGCTCGACGGCCGCCTTGTACGCGGCGTAGACCTTGCGCGACTCATGACCACCGCGCGAGAGGTGGAAACACTCAAGGATCTTGTCGTCGCTCAGCAGCTTCGCCATCTCGACGAGCGCCGGGTCCTTGCCGAAGAAGTCCTCGCGGATGTAGGCGGCGCCACGCGTCTGGTACGTCTGCACCTGGGCGTCCGGTACCTCGCGAAGGCGGCGTACGAGCGCGCCGGTCGTGTCGAGCTGGAACAGCTCGTCCCAGGCGCTGCCCCACAGCGACTTGATGACGTTCCAGCCTGCGCCGCGGAACTGGGCCTCCAGCTCCTGCACGATCTTGAAGTTCGCGCGGACCGGGCCGTCGAGGCGCTGGAGGTTGCAGTTGATGACGAAGGTCAGGTTGTCCAGACCCTCGCGGGAGGCGAGTGCGAGGGCCGCCGTCGACTCCGGCTCGTCCATCTCGCCGTCGCCGAGGAAGGCCCAGACGTGGGAGTCCGAGACGTCCTTGATGCCGCGCGCCGTCAGATAGCGGTTGAAGCGCGCCTGGTAGATCGCCGACAGCGGGCCGAGGCCCATCGACACCGTCGGGAACTCCCACAGCCAGGGCAGCCGGCGCGGGTGCGGGTACGACGGGAGGCCGTTGCCGCCCGCCTCCCGGCGGAAGTTGTCGAGGTGTGTCTCGGTCAGGCGGCCGTCGAGGAAGGCGCGGGCGTAGATGCCGGGGGAGGCGTGGCCCTGGATGTAGAGCTGGTCGCCGGAGCCGTCCGCCTCCTTGCCCTTGAAGAAGTGGTTGAAGCCGGTCTCGTACAGCCAGCCCGCGGAGGCGTAGGTGGCGATGTGGCCGCCGACGCCGTATTTCGCGCCCCGGGTCACCATCGCCGCCGCGTTCCAGCGGTTCCACGCGGTGATCCGGCGCTCCATCGCCTCGTCGCCGGGGACGGACGGCTCGGCGGCGGTCGGGATGGTGTTGACGTAGTCCGTCTCAAGCAGCTTGGGCAGCGCGACGCCGTTGCCCTCCGCGCGCTCCAGCGTGCGGCGCATCAGGTACGCGGCGCGGTGCGGGCCGGCAGCCTTCGCGACGGCGTCCAGGGAGGCCTGCCATTCGGCGGTCTCCTCGGGGTCGCGGTCCGGGAGCTGGTCGAGCTCGCTCGGCTGGATGGCGTAGGGGTCGGTCATAACGCCGCCTTCCTCAGTCGAAGGGGGGTTCCCTCATCGGCAAGGGGATTTCGGGGGTGCCCTTGGTCTTTGGCAGGACAGGGCGGCGGGCCCTTGTGCTGTGACACGGTGCGGCTTCCGCCGCGTGGCCCGTCGGTGACTGTAACTCCCTGATCGATGATCGATCAAAGGTTCCCGGGCAAAATATCTCGATTACGAGAAAGTCGGCACGGGGTGCCTTTTGCCGGGGCACCGGGTGCCGTTTTTTGGGCCGTTTCGCAGGGAGTTTTCGCAGGTGAGCGTGGATGCGCTCGGCTGCGTCACGGGCGCGGGGCGCAGCCCAGCACGTGTGCCTTCACCAGCTCCGCGATCCGCGGATCCCGGCGCCGGAACGCGGCCACCAGCTCCTCGTGCTCCTCCGCGTACGACTGCTGCACCGTCCCCAGCCAGCGGATCGACAGCGCCGTGAACACCTCGATGCCGAGGCCCTCCCAGGTGTGCAGCAGCACGGAGTTGCCGGCGGCGCGGACCAGCTCACGGTGGAAACCGACGGTGTGGCGGACCTGGCCGGTCCCGTCCGCGTTGCGGTCGGCCTCGTAGAGCGCGGCGACATGCGGTTCGAGCGCCGAGCAGTCCGCGGCGAGCCGCTCGGCCGCCAGCTCCGCCGCGATCGCCTCCAGACCGGCCCGCACCGGGTAGCTCTCCTCCAGGTCGGCCGCGGTCAGGTTCCGGACCCGTACGCCCTTGTTCGGCGCGGACTCGATCAGCCGCAGCGACTCCAGCTCGCGCAAGGCCTCCCGCACCGGCGTCTGGCTGACCTCAAGCTCCGTCGCGATCCGCCGCTCCACGATCCGCTCGCCCGGCTTCCAGCGCCCGCTCACGATCCCCTCCACGATGTGCTCGCGGATCTGTTCGCGCAGCGAGTGGACGACGGGCGCGGTCATGAGAGCTCCTTAAGGGCGTTTGACGTTTAGACAATAAGGCCGCACGCCCGCTCGGGAGGGGCGCACGGGGGCGCTTTCATGCAGGTGAGACGAGACTTACACGCTGATGGCGCGGACGACGCCGTTGCCCTGCGGGGCGTCGGGGGCGCGATGAACTGGGGGAGTTCGAAGCGGGGCACGGGGTCCCGGGCTGGTGGCGATGGGGTGGCCGGTTGTCGACCGTCGCTCACTCCGGCGTGCGGGCCTGGCGGACGCCGCGCGGTTACGGATCATGGCCGGCACCCCGCGCCTGGTGGCGCCCGCGTCTTCGTGAGACCGGACGCTGCGGCTTCCGCGTCGCCGGTTCGGACAGGCGGGAGAGCGGCGCCGTCGACACGCGCTGTTTACCACGCCCGGCGGCGACGCCAGGACTTGGCACCGGCGCACGACGGGATCGTACGCCGGGACGCTGGGCGGTATGCGAGGTGTCGCGCGGCCGGGAAACGCCCGGTGCCCCCGCCCGGAAAACTCCGGGACGGGGGCACCGTACGAACAACAGGCCAGGTGGCCGGCGGCTACAGGCCGAGCTCGACCTCGAACTCGCCCGCCTCCAGGATCGCCTTGACCGCCGTCAGGTAGCGGGCGGCGTCCGCGCCGTCCACCAGGCGGTGGTCGTAGGAGAGGGTCAGGTACGTCATGTCGCGGACGCCGATGACCGTGCCGTCCTCGGTCTCGATGACCGCCGGGCGCTTGACCGTGGCACCGATGCCGAGGATCGCGACCTGGTTCGGGGGCACGATGATCGTGTCGAACAGGGCGCCGCGCGAACCGGTGTTGGAGATGGTGAAGGTCGCGCCGGACAGCTCGTCCGGGGTGATCTTGTTCGCCCGGACCTTGCCCGCGAGCTCGGCGGTGGCCTTGGCGATACCGGCGATGTTCAGGTCGCCCGCGTGCTTGATGACCGGGGTCATCAGGCCCTTCTCGGAGTCCACCGCGATACCGACGTTCTCGGTGTCGAAGTAGGTGATCGTGCCCTCTTCGACGTTGATCCGGGCGTTGATGGCCGGGTGGGCCTTCAGCGCCTGGGCCGCCGCCTTCACGAAGAACGGCATCGGGGAGAGCTTGACGCCCTCGCGGGCGGCGAAGGAGTCCTTCGCCTGGCCGCGCAGCCGCATCAGGCGCGTGACGTCGACCTCGACGACCGAGGACAGCTGCGCCTGCTCGTGCAGCGCCTTGACCATGTTGTCGCCGATGACCTTGCGGATGCGGGGCATCTTGACGGTCTGGCCGCGGAGCGGGGAGGCCTCCAGGACGGGGGCCTTCTTGGCGGTGGCGGCCGGAGCGGCGGCAGCGGCCGGAGCCGGGGCCGCGGCGGCTGCCTTCGCGGCCTCGGCGGCGGCGATGACGTCCTGCTTGCGGATACGGCCGCCGACGCCGGTGCCCTTGACGGTGGACAGGTCCACGCCGTTCTCGGACGCGAGCTTGCGCACCAGCGGGGTGACGTAGGCGCCGTCGTCCGTGGCCTGGGCGGCGGCGGGCGCCGGAGCGGCCGGGGTCACCGGAGCCGGAGCCGCGACCGGCGCGGGGGCCGGGGCGGCTCCGGCTCCGGTGACCCCGGC
>NZ_JBXVPZ010000578.1:0-5323 GCF_057961495.1 Streptomyces sp. P5F9
GGGCTGGGTGCGGCGCTTGGGTCGTGGTCGCCGCGTCCCCAGGGGCCCGGGCCTCGGCCGCCTGGGCCGCCTCGTTCGTCGCCCGGGCCCTTGCGGTCGAAGGTGCCTGTGAAGGTCCGGTCGGCCGTGCGGGTGCCGGTGTCGGAGCGGGTGCCTGTCAGGGAGGCTGTGTCGCCCTTCTTGAGGGCGGCGGCGCCCTGGGGCGTGGCGGCCGAGCCCACGGTCCAGGTCCAGGACGTGCCGTCGTCGCTCTTGACGGTGACCTGGTCGCCGTCGACCTTCGTGACCGTTCCGCGCTGCCAGATCCGTACGACCCACTTGCCGGTGGCGTCGTCCTTGACCGTCGCCTCTCCGTGCACCGCCGCGCCGCCGAGGCCGAACCCGCCACCGTGCCGGAAGCCGGGACCGCCGGGCGACGGCGTGCCCGACGGGGACGCGGCGGCGGCCGGTACGGCGTCGCTGCCCGAACCCCCCGAGGTCGCGGCGTAGGCGACGGTCCCGCCGAGCGCCAGCACGCCCGCGGTGGCCACGGCGATCACCGCGCGGGACCGCCTCGACCGCTGTCGCCACAACCGGTCGAGACCGCCGTCGCGTTCAGCTCCGCCGGGGCCGGTGAGCACCTCCCACTCCGGCGCGTGGTCGGGCATCGGAGGTGTCGCCGCGCTGTCGCCGGCTTCGTGCTCAGGATCGTGCGTCACGGCTCGCTCCCTAGGCCACGCGCGCGGCATCCCACCGGCACGCCTGCCTGTGATTCTCCGGGGCGGGCGATAAAGAAGCGGTAATAAATCCCTGTGAATCGGGGGCCCGATGACCGCCATGGCTCATCTCATGACCCACCCCATGACCCGCTCCCGTTTATGCAACTAGTTGCATAAAGGCCTCTCCGTCCTCTACAAAAGAGGCACGACACCGCGCACGGAGGCCCCGATGAGCCGTTACCCGCACCTGCTGAACCCGCTCGACCTGGGCTTCACCACACTGCCCAACCGCGTCCTCATGGGCTCCATGCACATAGGCCTGGAGGAAGCCGAGCGCGGTTTCGAGCGTATGGCGGAGTTCTACGCGGCACGCGCGCGTGGCGGAGTCGGCCTGATCGTCACCGGTGGCATCGCGCCCAACGAGGCCGGCCGGCCCTACGAGGGCGGCGCCAAGCTGACCACCGACGCCGAGGCCGGACAGCACGCCGGGATCACCGCCGCCGTGCACCGCGAGGGCGGCCGGATCGCGATGCAGATCCTGCACTTCGGGCGGTACGCCTATCACCAGGACCTCGTCGCGCCGAGCGCCGTCCAGGCGCCGATCAGCCCCTTCCCGCCTCGCGCGCTCACAGACGACGAGGTCGAGCAGACCGTCGAGGACTACGCCCGCGCGGCCCGCCTCGCCCGGCAGGCCGGCTACGACGGCGTCGAGATCATGGGCTCCGAGGGCTACCTCATCAACGAGTTCATCGCCGCGCAGACCAACCACCGCGACGACCGCTGGGGCGGCTCGTACGAGAACCGGATGCGCTTCCCCGTCGAGATCGTGCGCCGGGTGCGCGAGGCGGTCGGCGAGGACTTCATCATCGTCTACCGGCTGTCGATGCTGGACCTCGTGCCGGGCGGCTCCACGCTCGACGAAGTCATCAGGCTCGCCAAGGCAGTTGAGGCCGCCGGGGCGACCATCATCAACACCGGCATCGGCTGGCACGAGGCCCGCATCCCGACCATCGCGACCTCGGTGCCGCGCGGGGCGTACACCTGGGTGACCAAGAAGCTGATGGGCGCGGTCTCGATCCCGCTCGTCACCACCAACCGCATCAACACCCCTGAGCTGGCGGAGCAGTTGCTCGCCGACGGGTACGCCGACATGGTGTCGATGGCCCGCCCGATGCTCGCCGACCCGGACTTCGTCGCCAAGGCCGCGGCCGACCGTTCCGACGCCATCAACACCTGCATCGGCTGCAACCAGGCCTGCCTCGACCACACCTTCAGCGGGAAGATCACCTCCTGCCTGGTCAACCCGCGCGCCTGTCACGAGACCGAACTGGTCCTCGCCCCGACGCGGTTGCGCAAACGCGTCGCGGTGGTGGGCGCGGGTCCGGCAGGTCTGGCGTGCGCGGTCTCGGCCGCCGAACGCGGTCACGAGGTCACCCTCTTCGACGCCGCGAGCGAGATCGGCGGACAGCTCAACGTCGCCCGACAGGTCCCCGGCAAGCAGGAGTTCGACGAGACGCTGCGCTACTTCCGCACGCAACTCGACGAGCACGGCGTGGATGTACGCCTCAACACCCCTGTGGCGTCGGACGACTTGGCGGACTACGACGAGATCGTCGTCGCCACCGGCGTCAGCCCGCGCACCCCCGACATCCCCGGCGTCGACCACCCGAGCGTCGTCGGCTATCTCGACGTCCTGCGCGACCGCGTCCCCGTCGGCGACCGCGTCGCGATCCTCGGCGCGGGCGGCATCGGCTTCGACGTCGCCGAGTTCCTCACGGACGGCGGCGACAAGGCGAGCGAGGACCCCGCGACGTACTTCCGCGCCTGGGGCGTCGACATGGACTACGCGGCACCCGGCGGCCTGGCCGCACCCGAGCGGCCCACCCCGCCGCGCAGCGTCCACCTCCTCCAGCGCAAGGCGACCAAGGTCGGCGCCGGACTCGGCAAGACCACGGGCTGGATCCACCGCACCGAACTCAAGCACCGGGGCGTCACCATGGTCCCGGGCGTCCGGTACGACCTGATCGACGACGCCGGACTGCACGTCACCGTCGACGGCCGCAGCACCGTCCTGGAGGTCGACACGGTCGTCCTGTGCACCGGGCAGGACCCGCGCCGCGACCTGTACGACGAGTTGACCGCAGCCGGCCGCAGCGTGCACCTCATCGGCGGTGCCGACGTGGCCGCCGAACTGGACGCCAAGCGCGCGATCAAGCAGGGCACCGAGATCGCGGCCGCCCTCTGAGGCCCGAGGCCGTCCCTAGGATGACCTCCATGTCACTCCCGCACGCGATCCTCACCGCCCTTCTGGAGAAGCCGTCCTCGGGTCTTGAGCTGACCCGGCGCTTCGACCGGTCGATCGGGTACTTCTGGTCGGCGACGCACCAGCAGATCTATCGCGAGCTGGGAAAACTGGAGGCCGAGGGCCAGATCAGGGCGCTCACGTCCGAGCAGCCGGCCCGCGGCCAGAAGAAGCGCTACGAGGTCCTGCCCGCGGGCCGCGCCGAACTGGCCCGCTGGACCGCGACCTCCCAGGACCCCAAGCCGCACCGCGATGTGATGCTGCTGCGGCTGCGCGCGGCGGCGGTCGTCGGCACGGACGGCATCGAGACCGACCTGCGCCGCCATCTCGCCCTGCACCAGCGGCAGTTGGCGGAGTACGAGGAGATCGAGAAGCGCGACTTCCCGCCCGGCCGCGACAGTCCCCAGGACCGGCTCCAGCACCTCGTGCTGCGCGCGGGCATCGACCTGGAGACCTTCTGGACGCAGTGGCTCACGCACGCGATCGAGGAGTTCGCCGAACTGCCGTAGGACGTGCGGGAGTTGTCGAAGGACATGAGGGAGGGGCCGCCCGTCACCGGGCGGCCCCTCGTGGTCGTGGACGGTCAGAGGCGGTACGGCTTCGCGCGCCTGCGCAGGAACCAGGCCGTCGCGATGACGCCGACTCCGACCAGGCCCCCGCCCGCCGCCAGGGTGAGCGGGCCGTAGTCCTTGGTGGCCCCGCCGAGGCCGCCCATGACGCCGCGCGTGGGCGAGGCCGTGGCGGAGACCGAGGGGGTCGTGGACCTGGACACGACCACGGACTGGGTGCCCGCGGGCGTGCTGGCGTTCTGGCACATGACGATGACGGTGTAGGTGCCCGGGGTGACGTTCGTCCAGGCGGTGGACTGGCTGACGGTCGTCCCCGCCAGGGTCGCCTTGCGGCCCTCGGCGAAGCTCCCCTGGCTGCTGGTGAGGAGCGAGCCGGTGCCCCAGACGCCGGTGGTGCGGTTCTGGGAGCACGCGCTGGTCGTGACCGAGACCGTGGTCCCGGTCGTGCTCACGGAGATCCCCGACGCCGCGCCGGCGGTTCCGGCGGTCAGGGCGAGGGGAAGAGCGGCGGCGGCTGTCACGGTCAGGCCGGAGCGGAGTAGTAGCTGAAAAGTGCGCATGGGACTGCCCTCCGGCGGCACGGTTGGCGGAACATCCCTTGCGCCGCCGGGATCGGGAAACGGCCGTGCTGCCTCCAAGGAAGCCAACGCGGCCCCGGCCCGTCCCGCACGCGGACGGGGACCGGGCAGGTGACGGATTCCTTCGTCCGGCTCAGGGGTTACGCGCTGTCGGGGTCGCGGGCGCTCACCGGGCGGGTGCCGCTTCGGGTGTCAGGTTCCGGGGGCCATGTGCTGTCAGGGCGCGGACGCTCACCAGGTGGGCGCCGCCCGGAGCAGTCGCTCCCTTACGAGCGTGACGTGCGGATTGTCCGGTGAGCCGGGGCGCCGGGTGAGATACGAGGTGTTGATCGGCGGGTCCTCGGGCGCCAGCAGCGGTACCAGCGCGCCGGAGGCCAGCTCGTCCAGGCACAGATAGCGGGGCAGCACGGTGATCCCGGCGCCGGCCACGACCGCCGCCAGCACCCCGCGCAGATCGGGCACCGTGATCGCGGCCTGCCCGCCGAGCCGGGTACCGAACACGTGCCGCCAGTACCGGCGGGCGATCGGCAGATCCTCCGCGTACGACACGAGCGGCACCCCGTGCAGCGCGCCGGGCCCCTCGGCCGCCACGCGCCCGGCCCCGATGCGCTCGGCCCACGCGGGCGAGGCGACCAGCACGAACTCCTCGTCCGCCAACGGCTCCCAGGTCAGCGTCCGCCCGCGCGGCCGCGTGGTGGCGATCACCAGGTCGAAACGACCGCCCCGCAGCCCGTCGAGCAGATCGTCCGTCAGCCCCGGGCTCACCCGCAGCCGTACGCCCTCGTCGGTCAGCGGTGCCAGGGCGGGCAGCACCCGGGTGCACAGCAACTCCGCCGGGCCCGCCACATTCACCGGCTCCGGAGACTGGTCAGCACCGAGAGCACCCCGATCCGCTACGACGGCCAGCGCGTCCAGGGGCGCCGCGACCTGCGCGGCCAACTGGTCCGCCACCGAGGTCGGCGCGACACCGCGCGAGCGCCGCTCGAACAGCTCCCGCCCCAACTGCTCCTCCAGCGACCGGATCTGTGTGGTCACCGTCGGCTGCGACAGCCCGAGCAGCCGCCCCGCCGCGGTGAACGAACCGGCGCGGTGCACGGCGAGGAACGTGCGCAGGGGGGGGGAGAGATCGAGCGGCGTGGCGGCTGCTCGGGCTGTCGCAGCCGACGGTGACCACAC
>NZ_JBXVPZ010000579.1:0-5318 GCF_057961495.1 Streptomyces sp. P5F9
CCCGCACCCCGCCTCAACTCCCTTCTCCCGCACACCCGTTACACCCCTTGATCCTCCATCACCCCATACACCCTTTACATCCGCTTACGCGAAACGGTGGTCCGCCATGCCCGACACCCAGCACAGCGACCCCCTCGACCCCTTCGAGGAACGGCTCACCGCCGGCCTGCACGACGCGGGCAACGCCTTCGAGACCGACCGGGCCGCCCTCGCCACCGCAGGCGCCCTCAAGGGCCGCCGGCGCCTGCTGCGCCGCCGCAACGCCGCCGTCATGAGCGGCGCGGCCGGCATCGCCCTCGTCGGCGTGGGCGGGGCACTGCTCCTGCCGAGCGGCTCCCCCGGCACACAGGCTTCCCCGGCCACTTCCACCCGCGCCTCCGCCACCTCCTCCGCCCCCGCTCCCGTCTCCGGCGAGGCCCTGTTCCGGGTGCTCACACGCCTGGTGGGCAACGGCGCGTACTCCAAGGTCGAGGCCCGTGGCACGGACGAGGGACTGTCGCCGTACGTCCATGTCGTCTTCGACGACGGGAAGGGCAAGTCGGCCGTAGAGATCGGCCTGGGCCGGGTGGAGCCGGGGAGCGACGAGGCGCGGCAGACCACCACGTGCCCGGCGAAGGTGTTCACGCACTACGACGCGTGCCGCACGAGCCGGCTGGCGGACGGTTCGGTGGTCATGGTCCTTCAGGGGTACGAGTATCCGGACCGCCGGGTGGACACCAAGTTGTGGAGCGCCGAACTCGTCACCCCGCAGGGTCAGCACGTCAGCATCAGCGAGTGGAACGCCGCCGCCGAGAAGGACTCGCCGATCACCAGGCCTCAACCCCCGCTGTCCCCGGCCCAGTTGAGGAAGGTGGCCGCTGACACGGCCTGGCGGGACGCGATCGACGCGATGCCGGTGAACCCGAACTCACCGGTCACACCGCCGAGTCCGAGCGACACGGGCGCCGACCTGTCCGTCACGTCCACACTCCGGGCCCTGCTGCCGAAGGGCCTCACCGTGTCCGAGGCCGGCGACACCGACGACTCCGGGTTCGGCTATGCCGTCGTCGACGACGGCAAGGGCAAGACCCTCGTACAGGTCAATGTCCAGGCGGACATGTCGGACGTCGAGGGCGATCTGTTCGGCTCCGACGCCGAGGTCCTGTCCGACGGCACGAAGGTCGCCGAGCATCAGGGGCCGGGCGAGAAGGGCGGTTCCGGTGTCGTGATGTGGACCGTCGACACCATCAGGACCGACGGCAGGCGGGTGGTGATCAGCGCCTTCAACTCCGGCGCCCAGGACACGCCCGCGACCCGCACGACCCCGGCCCTGACCATGAAGCAGCTCCGGGAGATCGCCCTCAGCCCGAAGTGGCGGTAATCCGGCCGGCGACTTTGAGCACCCTTGACCTGACCATGCCAACACATCAACATAGGCGGCGCACAGGAACGCTCACACCAACACCCCACCCGCACGCCGTACTTCACGCACGTCGCACTGAAACACCCCCCAACTCCAGCAAGGAGATTTCATGCGACTCCGGATTCGCGGCTCAGCCACCAGCGGCCCCCGCAGCGGCAGACGCACCGCCGCGCTCGCCGCCCTGATGGCGCTCGCCCTCGCCGCCCCCGTCTCCGCGGCCACCGCGTCCAAGGCCACCGCCGACAGCACGCACCAGACCGCGTCGGCCGCGGACGACATCCGCCAGTACGAGATCCACGTCGACCACAACACCCCGGTCACGCGTACGGCCATCGCGGCGGCCGGGGTCTCCGTGGACGAGTCCGACGAGGAGACCGTGGTCGTCTCCGGCCGCGCCGCCCAGATCGAGCGGCTGCGCCAACAGGGCTACACCGTCTCGCTGTTGGGCTCCGCTCCGGACCGTTCGTCGGCCGCGGACACCGCACGGCTCCTCGACTTCCCCTCGGCCGACTCGAAGTACCACAACTACGCCGAGGCGAACACGGAGATCGACCAGCGGCTCGCCGCCTACCCGGGCATCATGAGCAAGCGGGTGATCGGCAAGTCGTACCAGGGCCGGGACATCGTCGCCGTCAAGGTCAGCGACAACGTGGCCACCGACGAGAGCGAACCCGAGGTCATCCTCACGTTCCACCAGCACGCCCGAGAGCACCTCACGGTGGAGATGGCGCTGTACCTGCTGCGCGAGTTGGGCGCGGGATACGGCACCGACTCCCGCGTCACGAACATCGTGAACAACCGCGAGATCTGGATAGTGCCCGACCTGAACCCGGACGGCGGCGAGTACGACATCGCCACCGGCGCCTACCGGTCCTGGCGCAAGAACCGCCAGCCCAACTCCGGTTCCAGTTACGTCGGTACGGACCTCAACCGGAACTGGAACTACAAGTGGGGCTGCTGCGGCGGTTCTTCGGGCTCGACCTCGTCCGAGACCTATCGTGGCGCGTCCGCCGAGTCTGCGCCCGAGGTGAAGGTGGTCGCGGACTTCGTGCGCAGCCGGGTGGTCGGCGGGAAGCAGCAGATCACCGCCGGGATCGACTTCCACACGTACAGCGAACTCGTGCTGTGGCCGTTCGGGTACACGTACTCGGACACGGCGACCGGGATGACCGCGGACGACGCCGCCGCGTTCAAGGCGGTCGGGCAGAAGATGGGCGCGAGCAACGGCTATACGGCCGAGCAGTCCAGCGACCTGTACATCACGGACGGTTCGATCGACGACTACCTCTGGGGCACTCAGAAGATCTTCGACTACACCTTCGAGATGTATCCGACGTCCAGTTCCGCGGGCGGTTTCTACCCGCCCGACGAGGTCATCGAGCGGGAGACCTCCCGGAACCGGGACGCGGTGTTCCAACTGCTGGAGAACGCGGACTGCATGTACCGGTCCATCGGCAAAGAGGCCCAGTACTGCGGCTAGCCAGTCCTCCCGGCTAGGGCCTGTCCGGCGGATCAGGTCGCAGGAAATCGGCGGTGCCTGATCAGCGCCGGTGAGCGGGGCGTGGTGCGTGCAGCTGCAAGGCGGAGGAGGGAGTCGACGCGGAGCGTCGGCGACCGACGACAACGCCGCTGGGGGTCCCCCCACGCCTTTAAGGCAGTGGGGGAGCGCGTGCCACGCCCCGCGTCTGCGGCATGATCCGCCGGACAGGCCCTAGTCCTCGCGGACCTCAGCCTCCGCCGCGGCGAGCGCCGCCTCGTCCACCTCGTCGGACCCGTCGGCCTCGTCGTCGTCACCGTCGTCGAAGTACGCGTCGAGGACCGCGTCCAGCTGCGTCTCCCACTCGGCGAACCTGCTCCGGGCCGCCGCCTCGATCTCGATCGGGTACCAACGGCGGTCAGGAGTGTGCACCGTGATGGTGAACCGCCTGCCGAAGCGCGGGGACTCGGTCTCTATGGCGCCGATCTCGTCCCAGCGGAACTCGCAGTTCTGGTCGTCCAGGCGCAGTCGTACGCCCTTCTCGTCCGCGACGATCTCCGCACGACGGTCGGACGCCTCGAAGACCGGCCCGTCACCGGACGACTCCTCGCCGTCGTCATCCGCGTCGTCATCCGCGTCGGCGTCGTCATCCTCGGCAACGGCCTTCTCGACGTCCACTTTCTCGACGTCAGCCTTCTCGACCTCGGCCTCGGCCTCCTCGACCGACGCCTCCTCCGGCTCCGCCACCTCGGCCTTCGCGTCCTCCGGTGCGTCGGAGGACACGGCGGGTGCGGTGAGCCCCGGGATGAAGGCCGGGTCGAATCCGGCACCCTTCACGGGCTCGCCCTCCAGGGGCTGGCTGCTCGAACCTATGCGCTGCTCCACAGCGGGCAGTATGGTCGACGATCCTGTGTCGGGCACAGCCAGCCCCAACTTTGTTATCAGACGCCTACAAGCGGCTTACACGAACACACTGAGCACAGCGGCCACCGCGAACCCCGCGACCGACAGCACCGACTCCAGCACGGTCCACGTCTTCAGCGTGTCCCGCTCGCTGATCCCGAAGTACTTCGCCACCATCCAGAAGCCGCCGTCGTTGACGTGCGAGGCGAAGATCGACCCCGCCGAGATCGCCATGATGACCAGCGCGACGAACGCCTGCGAGTGGTCGCCCTCGGCCAGCAGCGGGGCCACGATGCCCGCCGTCGTCACGATCGCGACCGTCGCCGACCCCTGTGCGACCCGTAGTACCAGCGAGATCAGGTACGACAGGACCAGCACCGGGAGGCCCACGTCGTGGAAGGTGTCCGAGAGGGCCTGCGCGACCCCGCTCGCCTTCAGGACGGCGCCGAAGATCCCGCCGGCGCCGACGACCAGCAGGATGTTGCCGACCGGCTTGAGGGACGCGGTGGAGACGGTCTCCAGGGACTTACGGGACCAGCCGCGCCTCAGACCCAGGAGGTAGTACGCGAGGAGGAGCGCGATCGTCAGGGCGACGAAGGGGCTGCCGAAGAACTCCACCACCGAGCGGCCGGTCGACGGGTCGAAGGCGATCGACGAGAACGTGGCCGCGAGGATCAGGACGAGGGGCGTACCGATGATCGCGAGGACCGTGCCCAGCGACACCGGCTTCTCCTGCGGTACGACGCCCGACGCACGCTGTTCGTCGATGACCGCCTGCTTCGCCTCGGCCGCCGCCTCGACCATGTCCTGCGGTACGGCGACGAAGATCCGCTTGCCGATCCAGGCGGCGTAGGCCCACGCGGCCAGTACGGCGGGGATGCCACAGACGATGCCCATGAGGATGACCCAGCCGAGCTGGACGTGCAGCAGGCCGGCCGCGGCCACCGGGCCGGGGTGCGGCGGCAGGAACGCGTGGGTCATCGACAGGCCCGCGAGCAGCGGCAGGCAGTAGAGCAGGATCGACTTGCCGCCGCGCTTGGCGGCCGCGTACACGATCGGCGCGAGGACGAAGATGCCGACGTCGAAGAAGACCGGGATGCCGAAGATCAGGCCGGTGAGGCCCATGGCGAGGGGCGCTCGTTTCTCGCCGAAGAGGTTCAGCAGCCGGGACGCCAACACCTCGGCGCCGCCGCTGACTTCGAGGATCGCGCCGAGCATCGTGCCCAGGCCGATGATGATCGCGACATGGCCGAGGATGCCGCCCATGCCGGACTCGATGGTGGAGACGGCGTCGGAGCGCTGGACCGTGCCGAAGAGTTCGGTGACCGACAGACCGGACAGCAGGCCGACGGTTATGGAGACGGCGAGGAGGGCCACGAAGGGCTGGAGTCTGACCTTGATGATCAGGAAGAGGAGAAGCGCGATCCCGAGGGCGGCGACCGTCAACAGGCCTGCCGTGCCGTCGAGTAGGAGGAGCAGGCCTCCTGTGTGGGGTGGTGTCGCGGGGGCGGTGGCGGCGAGCGGTAGGGACATGGT
>NZ_JBXVPZ010000580.1:0-5294 GCF_057961495.1 Streptomyces sp. P5F9
CGGGCTCGGCCTGGGCCTGGCCTTCATCGCTCTCCGGCTACGCCGTGGCTAGAAGCCGCCGGGCCTACGGCACGACGAGCAGCACCTTGCCGATGTGCCCGCTGTCCTCCACCACCTGGTGCGCGGTCCCCGCCTCGCTCATCGGCAGCTCCCGGTCGACGACCGGCCGGATCTGACCGGCCTCGATCAGCGGCCACACGTGCTCGCGTACGGCTGCGACGATGGCCGCCTTCTCGCCGAGCGGGCGGGCCCGCAGCGAGGTCGCGCTGATCGCGGCCCGCTTGCCGAGGAGCGCGGCGATGTTCAGCTCGGCCTTGATGCCGCCCTGCAACCCGATGATCGCGAGCCGCCCGTTGACGGCGAGGGCCTGGACGTTGCGGTCCAGGTACTTGGCGCCCATGTTGTCGAGGATGACGTCGGCACCCGCACCGCCCGTGGCCTGCTGGATCTCGGCGACGAAGTCCTGCTCGCGGTAGTTGACGAGGATGTCGGCGCCCAGCTCGGCGCAGTAGTCGAGCTTGTCCTTGGTGCCCGCGGTGACGGCGACCTTGGCGCCTACGGCCTTCGCGAGCTGGATCGCCATGGTGCCGATGCCGCTGGAGCCGCCGTGCACGAGGAGCGTCTCGGCGGGGCGGAGGTGGGCGACCATGAAGACGTTCGACCAGACCGTGCAGACCACCTCGGGCAGCGCGGCGGCCTGCTTCAGGTCGAGACCGGCGGGCACGGGCAGCAGCTGCCCGGCCGGAACGGCGACCTTCTCGGCGTAACCGCCGCCCGCGAGCAGCGCGCACACCTCGTCGCCGACCGACCAGCCCGACACCCCGGGGCCGAGCTCGGTGATCCGGCCGGAGCATTCGAGGCCGGGATAGGAGGACGCGCCGGGCGGCGGGGCGTAGAAGCCCTGGCGTTGCATGATGTCGGCCCGGTTGACGGCGCTGGCCACCACCTCGACCAGTACCTCGCCCTCGCCGGCGACCGGATCGGGGACCTCGCCCCACACCAGCGCCTCGGGCCCACCAGGTTCGGAAATCGTGATCGCATGCATGAGGCCGACGCTACTCCTCGTCATACGGCCGACCGCCGAAGGTGTGTCACCGAGGCGGCGGCCGAAGGCGTGTCACTCCGGCAGCGGCCGGGTGTCCGGCGCGACCTGCGAACCGGGCGACACCCGCACGATCGTGATGAGCCGGTCCGTCAGCTGAAGGGTTCCGATGGCCGGATCGTCGTAGCCGAGCACCCGGTGCCCGCGGACGACGCTCACCACCAGGTCGTCCGTGTCGCGCGGCGACTTGCCGACCTCGGCCTTTATGACCGGGCGTTCGGTCATGTCGAGTCCGCTGCCCTGCTGGATGAGGTCCTCCATGACCATGCCGGCGGCGGGGCTGAGCACGGACAGGCCGAGCAGGCGGCCTGCCGCGCTGGCGCTGGTGATGACGGCGTCCGCGCCGGACTGCTTGAGCAGCGGCGCGTTCTCCTCCTCGCGGACGGCGGCCACGATCTTCGCGCCCCGGTTGAGCTGCCGGGCCGTGAGGGTCACCAGCACGGCCGTGTCGTCGCGCTGGGTCGCGATGATGATCTGCCGCGCCTTGTGGACCTCGGCGCGCTTGAGGACCTCGCTGCGGGTGGCGTCCCCGACGACTCCGACGTATCCCTGGCTGCTCGCCGCCTCGATCGCCTTCCCGCTGGGGTCGACCACGACGACCTGTTCCTTCTTCAGCCCGGTCGCGCACACGGTCTGGATCGCGGACCGCCCCTTCGTCCCGAAGCCGATGACGACGGTGTGATCCCGCAACGTGGACCTCCAGCGGTTGAGACGCCATTCCTCCCGCGTACGTTCGGTGAGGACTTCGAGGGTGGTGCCGACGAGGACGATCAGGAAGAACACGCGCAGCGGCGTGACGACGAGGATGTTGGTGAGCCGGGCGCCGTCGCTGACCGGGGTGATGTCGCCGTAGCCGGTGGTCGAGAGGGTGACCGTGGCGTAGTAGAAGGCGTCGAGGAAGTCGACCGAGCCGTCCGAGTTGTCGTTGTAGCCCTCGTGGTCGGCATAGACGATCAACGCGGTCGCGACCAGCAGGAACAGCGCGATGGACAGGCGTTTCGCGACCTGCTGGAAGGGGTGCTCGACCACTTTCTTCGGGAGTTCCACCCGATGGGTCACGAGATGTTCGTCCGCCTGGCGGGCGATCGCATCATGGCCCGACTGTTTCACGTGAAACACACCCCGATCCCGGCGGCCGCCCAGGGCAGATCGATGAGTTCCGCCTGCTGCCCCTGCCGCGCACCACCCGGCGGTACGACCGCGAGCGCGTCGGCCGCCGCGATCCCGCGCAGCATGGCCGGGCCGTTGTAGTGCAGCGGCACGGCAGAGTCGCCGCGCAGGACGGCGGGGATGAGCCGGGTGTCGTACGGGTGCCCGCGCACCGCGTCCTGGAGGGGCAGCTCGTACGGCTCCGGGGCGGGGTGTGCCGACAGGGTGCGCAGCAGCGGTTCGGCGAGGGTGAGCAGGCCGGAGATCGCGGCAAGGGGGTTGCCGGGCAGGCCGACGAGGTGCTGGTCGTCCTTGATGCGGGCCAGCAGCATGGGGTGGCCGGGGCGGACCTTGACGCCGTCCACCAGGAACTCGGCGCCCATGCCGCGCAGGGTGGGGTGGACGTGGTCGACCGGGCCGGAGGCGGTGCCGCCGGTGGTGACGATGAGGTCGGCGCCGCTGCCCGTGATGGCTTTGTGCAGCACCTTCGCGTCGTCGCGGAGCCGACGGACCGCGATGACCTCGGCGCCGAGCGCGCGCAGCCAGGACGGCAGCATCGGCCCGAGCGCGTCCCGGATGAGCCCGTCCCGGGGCAGCCCCTCGGTGAGCAACTCGTCGCCCAGGATGAGGACTTCGACCCGGGGACGGGGTACGACGGTGAGCGTGTCGTACCCGGCGGCCGCGGCGAGGCCGAGCACCGCCGGGGTCACGAGTGTGCCGCCGGGCAGCAGCTGGTCGCCGCTGCGGCACTCCTGGCCGCGCGGTCGGATGTCCTGGCCGTGCCCGACGTCCCGGGCCGCGTGGAGCCGGCCCTTGTCGTCGGTGCGGCCGTGTTCGCTGCGGATGACGGCGGTGGCGTCCGCGGGGACGCGGGCCCCGGTCGCGATCCGTACGGCCTCGCCGTCGCTGAGCGGCTCGGACTGCGCGTGGCCTGCGAGCACCCCGTCCTCGCGTACGGCCCAGGGGCCGGGGCCCGCGACCGCCCAGCCGTCCATCGCCGAGGTGTCGAACGAGGGCAGGTCGCTCAGGGCGACGAGCGGTGCGGCCAGGACGAGACCGAGGGCGGAGTCGAGGGTCACGGAGACGGGGGCGCGGCGGGAACCGGTGCGTGCGGCACGGCCGGCGATCGCGCGGGCCTCGGGCCAGGGGGTGGCCTGGTGCTGGTCGGTGTCGGGCTTGCGGGAGGTGCCCTGCGGTGCGTGCGAGGAGGTGGCCGAGGATGAGGGCACGGCGGGGCCGCCGGAGCCGGTGCTGCCTTCGTTCACCAGGGCGAGGACCTCCTCGACGTCGAGGTCCTCGGCGTCCTGGGCGTGCTCGCCGGCGTGAACACCGCGCGCGCTCATCCGGCGACGTCCGGACCCGGGGCGGCCTGTGGGGCATCGGCCTTGGCGTCGGACGGGGCTTCCGGGGTGTCCTCGTCGGCCCAGCGCAGCGCGAGGGCGGCGGCCTTGCGGGCGGCCTCGGCCACGGCTTCGGGGCCGCCCTTGCCCTGCGCCGCCGCGTAGCCGACCAGGAAGGTGGTCAGCGGTGCGGCGGGCCTGGCCACCCCGTGGGCGGCGTCGCGGGCGAGGTCGAGCAGGATGCCGGTGTCGACGTCCAGGTCGATGCCCAGTTCGTCCTTGACTGCGGAAATCCATTCATCCAACACGTGCCCATGCTCCCTGATGCGTGCCCTGGCGGTGGCGAGGTCGTCCCAGGTGTCGCAGTCGAAGGACGCGACGGGGTCGGGGACGCGGGTGAGTTCGAGCGCGGCGGTGAGCCGGCGCAGGGGCAGCCCGGTGAGGCCGCCGCCCGCGGTGGAGCCGCTGATGGATGCGGCGTCGGTGAGTGCGGTCAGCTCCCGGCGGAGCGCCGACGCGCGGTACGCGGCCACGAGCGGCTGGTCACGCCCGTCGGCGTCGGTGAGCAGCACCCCTTCGGCGCCGCCGCTCCGCAGAGAGGTCAACAGCCGCCGTACGGTGGCCGCTTCGAGGAACGGCAGGTCGGCCGAGAGGACCACGACGGCCTCGGCGGTGGTGTGCCGCAGCCCGGCATCGAGCGCGGCGACCGGACCCGCACCGGGCGGATCCTCACGCGCCCAGCGCACCGGCCGCGCGGTGGGCCTCGGGTCGGCCACGACGACCGTGGTCCCGGCATCGGCGCAGGCGGCGAGCACCCGGTCGAGCAGCGCTCTGCCGCCCACCCGGAGGCCGGGCTTGTCGGCACCACCGAGCCGCCGGGCGGCACCACCGGCGAGCACGACGGCGTCGTAGGCGACGGCGGGTGCGGCGTCGGGGGGCTCGTGCGCGGTCACCTTCCGAGTATGCGTCCCGCCCTGATCACAGGGAACTCGCCCGCGCCGCCGTGATCACAGGTTGCGCAGCAGTACCGCGGGCTGTTCCACGCAGTCCGCCACATACCGCAGGAAACCGCCCGCCGTGCCGCCGTCGCACACCCGGTGGTCGAAGGTGAGCGAGAGCTGGACGACCTGCCGCACCGCCAACTCGCCCTCGTGCACCCACGGTTTGGGGACGATACGGCCGACGCCGAGCATGGCTGCCTCGGGGTGGTTGATGATCGGTGTGGAACCGTCGACGCCGAACACCCCGTAGTTGTTGAGCGTGAAGGTGCCGCCGGTGAGGTCCCCGGGCGTCAGCGTCCCGGTCCGGGCCGCCTCGGTCAGCCGGGCGAAGTCCCCGCTCAGCGTCTCCGCGTCCCGCGCCTGCGCGTCCCGTACGACGGGTACGACCAGCCCGCGTTCGGTCTGCGCGGCGAAGCCGAGGTGGACCCGGTCGAACCGGACGATCTCCCTCGTGTCCATGTCCACGCTGGAGTTGAGCTCGGGGAACCGGGCCAGCGCGGCCGTGCAGATCCTGGCGAGGAGGGCGAGCACGGAGATCTTGGGGCCGCCGGCGGCGTTCATGGCCGCGCGGGTGCGCATCAGCTCCGTCGCGTCGGCGTCCACCCAGCAGGTCGCGTCGGGGATCTCCCGGCGGCTGCGGGAGAGCTTGTCGGCCACGGCGCCCCGGATGCCGCGGAGGGGGGTGCGGGTGACTCCGTCGGT
>NZ_JBXVPZ010000581.1:0-5269 GCF_057961495.1 Streptomyces sp. P5F9
GCCTCGCCACCAGCACATACAACAAAATCACCGGCGTCGAATAAACAACCGAGAACGCGGCCAGCTGCCCATAAGCCACCATCCCCCGATTCCCGAAGAACTCATTGATGCTCACGCTCGCCGGCATCTGATCCGGCGTCAGCAGCAGCATGAACGGGACGAAGAAGTTCCCCCACATCATCACGAACGAGAAGACGGTCACCACCGCGACCCCCGGCCCCATCAGCGGAAGAACGATCCGTACGAGCGACTGGAGCGACGACGCTCCGTCGGTCCACGCCGCCTCCTCCAACTCCTTCGGTACGCCGTCCATGAAGTTCTTCATCAGCCAGATGGCGAAGGGGAGTTGGGACGCGGCGAAGAAGAAGATCGTGCCCTGCATGGTGTCGATGAGATTCACCTGCACGAACAACGCGTACACCGGCACCATGATCGCGGTGATCGGCAGGCTGGTCGCGAAGAGGATCGTCAGGAGGAAGGGGCGGTTCAGGCGCGACCGGAACCGCGACAGGGGATACGCCGCCAGCGCCGCGCACACCACCGTCAGCAGGGTCCCGAACCCGCACAGGATCAGGCTGTTGAGCAGAGGCGTGAAGGTGATGTCCGAGTTCAGGATCGCGTGGAAGTTGTCCAGGGTCAGGCCGTCGGGGGCCTTCACCTTGAGGTCCGCGTGGGCGTCGAGGGACGACAGGACCACCCAGAGCAGCGGCAGCGCGAACGTCGCCGCGACCACCAGCAGCCCCGCGTCTGCCGCCAGGCGTCGGCTCCTGCGGCGGGAGGAGAGGGTGAGTGCCATGGGTCAGACCTCCGTTCGCAGCAGGCGCATGTAGATCACCGAGAAGAGCGAGCCGACCAGGAGCAGGAGCAGCGCGACCGCCGTGGCGTAGCCGATCATGCTGTTCTGGAAGGCCTGTTCGTACATGTAGAGGGGGAGGGTCTGGCTCTTGTTTCCCGGGCCGCCTCTCGTCATCACCCAGATCAGGCCGAAGACGGACAGGGTCTGCAGCGTGTTCAGCATCAGGTTCGTGCCGATCGAACGGCGGATCATCGGCAGCGTGATGTGCCACATCCGGCGCCAGCCGCTCGCGCCGTCGACCTCCGCCGCTTCCGTGATCTCCTTGGGGATCTCGTTCAGGGCCGCTGAGTACACCAGCATCGAGAACGCCGTTCCCCGCCACACGTTCGCGAACGACACCGCCAGGATCGGAAGCGTGAACAGCCAGTTCTGGGAGGGGAGATGGAGCCAGTCCAGGATGGCGTTCAGGGTGCCTTCGCGGCGGAAGAAGGCGTAGAGGAGGAAGCCGGCCACCACCTCCGGCAGTACCCACGCCGTGATCACGATCCCGCCCGTGAGCGTGCGCACCGGCTTTGACGCGCGCTGCATCAGCGCGGCCAGGGCCAGGCCGATCGTGTTCTGGCCGATCAGGGACGACAGGACCGTGAACACCAGCGTCAGCCATACGGCGTTCAGGAATTCCGAGTCCTTGAAGGCCGTGCGGAAATTCGCGAAGCCCACGAAGGATGAGTGGGCCTGGCCCGTGAGTTGGAGGTCGGTGAAGGCGATGTAGGCGCAGTACGCGATCGGGCCGGCCAGGAAGAGGAGCAGGAGGATCAGGGCGGGGGAGAGGGGGAGGAGGCCCGTGAGGGTCTGGGTGAACGGGCGCTTCTGGGTGGGAAGTTGAAAAGTTGGAGTGTCGGGGCCGCCGGGCCCGGAGGGAACCTTCGTCTCGCCCGGGCCCGCGTGCTGCGGTGTCGTGGTCATCGGCGGTCGCCGCCGCTCATTTCTCGGTGACCTGGTTGTCCGTGGCCGACTTGAGCTCGTCGTCGTACGAACTCGCCGCCTTGTCCACCGACATGTCGCCCGTCGTCACGCCCTCCATCGCCTCCTGGATGGCGGTGGAGACCTTCGGGTACGCCGGGTACGCCGGGCGGTAGTGCGTGCTCGCGACCAAGTCCGTGAAGAACTTGATGCCGGGCTGGGCGGTCGCGTAGGCGGGGTCGGCGGCGACGTCCTTCCGTACGGAGATACCGGAGTTGGCGATGTACCACTTCTCGGCGTTCGCTTTCGTCTGCATCGTCTTGATGAAGTCGAAGGCGAGGTCCGGGTTGCCGGCCTTGGAGGGGATCGCCCAGGTCCAGCCGCCGGACATGCTCACCTTGCCGGGCGCCTGGCCCTGCTGGGTCGGCATGTACGCCAGCCCCAACTCCTTTGACCAGTCCGGCCATTCGTGCCCGCTGCCCTTCAACCAGGCCTGGGGCAGCCACGATCCGTCGAGCGCGATGCCGAGTTTGCCCTTGGGGAGCAGTTCACCGGCCACGTAGGTCTGGATGTTGGGGTCGAGGGCGTCCGAGACGTCCGGGCCGAGCTTCTCCTTGTAGACCGTGTGGACGAACGAGAGCGCGTCCTTGAAACCCTGGCCGCCGGCGATCCACTTCTTCGACGACTTGTCGTAAAGGGGGTCCGTGGTCCCGTCGTTGGTGCCGTAGAGCAGCATCTCGAAGCCCTGCATGGTCGCGGCCTCGCCGGCCGGCTTCCCCGTATAGACGTTGAGCGGGGTGACGCCCGGGACCTTCTGCTTGATCGTGCGGGCCGCGGCGAGGACGTCGTCCCACGTCTTCGGCTGCCAATTCGCGGGCAGGCCCGCCTTCTTGAAGATCCCCTTGTCGAACCAGAGGCCTCGGGTGTCCGTGCCGTCCGGGACGCCGTACGTCTTCCCGTCCTCGGCCTTGGCGGCGGACTTCGCCGTGTCGATGAACTGGTTCCAGTCCGGCCACTTGGTGAGGTAGGAGTCGAGGGGCTTCAAGTACCCGGACGTGATGTCGCTGTTGATGAGGAACGTGTCCTCGTAGACCAGGTCCGGGGCGGTCTTCGGCGAGCGGAGCATCTGCTGGAGCTTGGTGTAGTACTCCGAGTCCGGGGCCTTGATCGGGACGAGTTCGACCTTCTTGCCGGGGTACTGCTTCTCGAACTGCTTCTTCATGTCGGCGAGGTAGGTGTCCATCACCTTGATGGAGTTGTCCGTCGACTGCTTGAAGGAGATCTTGACGGTGTCGGGGCTGCTGCCGGAACCGCTGCCGCAGGCGGTGAGGGCGGTTGCGGCGAGGGCGAGGCCAACGAGGGGAACTAGGCGTGTGAGTACGGCAGTTCGGTGGGGGCTGGCGGCGGTGGGGCGCACGGGCATGACCTCCTACGGGCTCACTACGTTGTGGCCTGGGCGGATGGCTGCCCGGTGAAGTTAAGTGGAGTGGTCTAGTCAGGTCAATGAGTCTGCGCGGGATTGGGCTCGGGCGGCTTCGGCGGGGGCGTTGGCTCGGGTGTAGGCCTCGGCGGATTGGAGGTAGCAGGTGCGGGCCTCGGCGGGGCGGGCGGCGTGCTGGTGGGCGAGGGCCAGGTTGGAGAGGGTGCGGGCCGTCCGGTACCAGTCCTCGATCTCCCGGTAGCCCTCCAGGGCCTTCTCGTACGCCTCAATCGCTTCCTCCACCCGGCCCAGCCCACGCAGGGCGTTGCCGAGGTTGTTCCATGCGGTGGCCTCGCGGTGACGGTCCCCGATGGCCTGGTACAGGTCGCGTGCGCGAGTGTGAGCGTCGATCGCCTCCTCCGTCCGCGTCACCCGTCGCAGGGCGATGCCGAGGTTGTTCCACGCTCTGGCCTCGCCCTGGCGGTCCCCGGCGGTCTGGTGCAGGTCGCGTGCGTGGGTGTGGGCGTCGATGGCCTCCTCCGACGGGCCCGTCTCCTGCAAGGCGATGCCGAGGTTGTCCCACGCGATGGCCTCGCGGTGACGGTCCCCGACGGCCTGCATGAGGTCGCGTGCGTGGGTGTGGGCGTCGATGGCCTCCTCCGCCCGGCCCGTCGCCCGCAGGGCGATGCCGAGGCTGTTCCACGCCATGGCCTCGGCCACCCGGTCACCAGCGCGGTGTGCGGCCTCCCGCGCGACACCGCACACCGTGATCATGTCGTCGAATGAGCGCCGCCAGTCCAGATACTCCCCCAGGCGTTGGGACAGCCGTATCGCCATGGCCGCGTACCGCTCCTCCCGCGCCCACTGCACCGCCGCCACCAGACCCGCCCGCTCGGAGTCCAGCCAGGCCAACGCCTTCCCCCGGTCCGCATATCGCTCTGGCTCCGGCTTCCCCGGCAGCCACCGCAACCAGTCATCCGCCGACCTCGCCCGCCGGTGGTAGAACGCCAGCACCCGCGCCCGTGCCGCCTCCTCCTCCCGCAACCCCGCATCCCCCTCAACCACACTCACCCCGAAGACCCGCACCAAGTCATGCAACCGCCACCGCACGTCCGCCTCTCCCGGAACAGGCGTGACAAGGTGGGATGCGGCGAGCTCTTCGAGCAGGTCGAACGTCCGGTCGCCGCCGAGGTCTGCCAGCGCGGCGGCCATTTCACTGCCGACTTCGGCCGCCGGAGCCAGGGCGAGCAGACGCAGCAACCTGGCCTGCTCAGGCGGCAATTGCCGGTACGCCGCTTCGAAGACCGGGCGGATTCCGACAGCCGCCGTCACGTCCTCGGCACCCCGCAACTCGTTCACGAGGGATGCGACGGAACGGTGGCGGCGCTTGCGCAGCATGCCGGCGGTGATCCTCAGCGCGAGCGGATGATGGCCGCAGAGCGTGGCCAGTGCCGACACGGCCTCCGGTTCACGCGCCGCCCGATCGTCGCCGCGGTCGCTGAGCCGCAGGGATCTGTCGATGAGGTCGGTGGCATCCTCCGGGTTGAGGACATCGAGGTCGATCAGCTGAGCGTCCAGTTCGGTGAGTCGATCCCGGGAGGTGACCAGCACCCGGTGATGATCCGTCCCCGGCACGAGCGGCATCACCTGCCCTGCATCCGACGCATTGTCGAGGACCAGCAACATCGGCCGCCGCTCCTCCGCCAACAGCCGCCGGTACAAGGCGTATTGCCCCGCCGCCGTCTGCGGAAGATCCGCCCCTCGCACCCCCATCCCGTCCAGTAGCGCGACCACCGCCTGATCCGCCGTAACCGGATCCGCGTCGTACCCCCGAAAGTCGACGAACAGCGTCCCGCCCGGAAACCACCCGTCCCTGACCGCCTTATGGGCCGCGCACAACGCCAACGACGTCTTCCCGATCCCGCCAAGGCCGGACACCGCGCAGATCACCACCGGCAACTCGGACTCCGCGGCAGGGTCCAGCACAGGAAACAGCCGTGCCAAGTCCTCGTCCCGCCCGGTGAACCCCGCCGGCACCGCAGGCAACGCGGCCGTAGCAACCGGCACGGGACCGTGAACGGACCCGCGTC
>NZ_JBXVPZ010000582.1:2029-5249 GCF_057961495.1 Streptomyces sp. P5F9
GGTGGGTGGTTGGTCGTTGTTTGAGAACTGCACAGTGGACGCGAGCATCTGTGGCCAAGTTTTTAAGGGCGCACGGTGGATGCCTTGGCACCAGGAACCGATGAAGGACGTGGGAGGCCACGATAGTCCCCGGGGAGTCGTCAACCAGGCTTTGATCCGGGGGTTTCCGAATGGGGAAACCCGGCAGTCGTCATGGGCTGTCACCCGCTGCTGAACACATAGGCAGTGTGGAGGGAACGCGGGGAAGTGAAACATCTCAGTACCCGCAGGAAGAGAAAACAACCGTGATTCCGGGAGTAGTGGCGAGCGAAACCGGATGAGGCCAAACCGTATGCGTGTGAGACCCGGCAGGGGTTGCGTATACGGGGTTGTGGGATCTCTCTTCTGTCGTCTGCCGGCGACAGGACGAGTCAGAAACCGTTGATGTAGGCGAAGGACATGCGAAAGGTCCGGCGTAGAGGGTAAGACCCCCGTAGTCGAAACATCAGCGGCTCGTTTGAGAGACACCCAAGTAGCACGGGGCCCGAGAAATCCCGTGTGAATCTGGCGGGACCACCCGCTAAGCCTAAATATTCCCTGGTGACCGATAGCGGATAGTACCGTGAGGGAATGGTGAAAAGTACCGCGGGAGCGGAGTGAAATAGTACCTGAAACCGTGTGCCTACAAGCCGTGGGAGCGTCGCTCACCAAGTTTACTTGGTGGGTCGTGACTGCGTGCCTTTTGAAGAATGAGCCTGCGAGTTTGCGGTGTGTTGCGAGGTTAACCCGTGTGGGGAAGCCGTAGCGAAAGCGAGTCCGAACAGGGCGGTCTAGTAGCGCGCTCAAGACCCGAAGCGGAGTGATCTAGCCATGGGCAGGTTGAAGCGGCTGTAAGAGGTCGTGGAGGACCGAACCCACCAGGGTTGAAAACCTGGGGGATGACCTGTGGTTAGGGGTGAAAGGCCAATCAAACTCCGTGATAGCTGGTTCTCCCCGAAATGCATTTAGGTGCAGCGTCGTGTGTTTCTTGCCGGAGGTAGAGCACTGGATAGGCGATGGGCCCTACCGGGTTACTGACCTTAGCCAAACTCCGAATGCCGGTAAGTGAGAGCACGGCAGTGAGACTGTGGGGGATAAGCTCCATGGTCGAGAGGGAAACAGCCCAGAGCATCGACTAAGGCCCCTAAGCGTACGCTAAGTGGGAAAGGATGTGGAGTCGCAGAGACAACCAGGAGGTTGGCTTAGAAGCAGCCACCCTTGAAAGAGTGCGTAATAGCTCACTGGTCTAGTGATTCCGCGCCGACAATGTAGCGGGGCTCAAGCGTACCGCCGAAGTCGTGTCATTCATACAACAGGGCCAACGCCTGTATGGATGGGTAGGGGAGCGTCGTGTGCCGGGTGAAGCCGCAGCGGAAGCTAGTGGTGGACGGTTCACGAGTGAGAATGCAGGCATGAGTAGCGATACACACGTGAGAAACGTGTGCGCCGATTGACTAAGGGTTCCTGGGTCAAGCTGATCTGCCCAGGGTAAGTCGGGACCTAAGGCGAGGCCGACAGGCGTAGTCGATGGATAACCGGTTGATATTCCGGTACCCGCTGTGAAGCGTCAAACATTGAACCAGGCGATGCTAAGTCCGTGAAGCCGTTCCGGACCCTTCGGGGAATGGAAAGTGGTGGAGCCGACGGACCAGACCTGCAGTAGGTGAGTGATGGGGTGACGCAGGAAGGTAGTCCATCCCGGGCGGTGGTTGTCCCGGGGTAAGGGTGTAGGACGAGTGGTAGGCAAATCCGCCGCTCATATAGTCTGAGACCTGATGCCGAGCCGATTGTGGTGAAGTGGATGATCCTATGCTGTCGAGAAAAGCCTCTAGCGAGTTTCATGGCGGCCCGTACCCTAAACCGACTCAGGTGGTCAGGTAGAGAATACCGAGGCGTTCGGGTGAACTATGGTTAAGGAACTCGGCAAAATGCCCCCGTAACTTCGGGAGAAGGGGGGCCATCACCGGTGATTGAATTTACTTCATGAGCTGGGGGTGGCCGCAGAGACCAGCGAGAAGCGACTGTTTACTAAAAACACAGGTCCGTGCGAAGCCGTAAGGCGATGTATACGGACTGACGCCTGCCCGGTGCTGGAACGTTAAGGGGACCGGTTAGTCAAGATTCGTCTTGGCGAAGCTGAGAACTTAAGCGCCAGTAAACGGCGGTGGTAACTATAACCATCCTAAGGTAGCGAAATTCCTTGTCGGGTAAGTTCCGACCTGCACGAATGGCGTAACGACTTCTCGACTGTCTCAACCATAGGCCCGGTGAAATTGCACTACGAGTAAAGATGCTCGTTTCGCGCAGCAGGACGGAAAGACCCCGGGACCTTTACTACAGTTTGATATTGGTGTTCGGTTCGGCTTGTGTAGGATAGCTGGGAGACTGTGAACTCTGGACGCCAGTTCAGGGGGAGTCGTCGTTGAAATACCAGTCTGGTCGTGCTGGATGTCTAACCTGGGTCCGTGATCCGGATCAGGGACAGTGTCTGATGGGTAGTTTAACTGGGGCGGTTGCCTCCTAAAGAGTAACGGAGGCGCCCAAAGGTTCCCTCAGCCTGGTTGGCAATCAGGTGTTGAGTGTAAGTGCACAAGGGAGCTTGACTGTGAGACCGACGGGTCGAGCAGGGACGAAAGTCGGGACTAGTGATCCGGCGGTGGCTTGTGGAAGCGCCGTCGCTCAACGGATAAAAGGTACCCCGGGGATAACAGGCTGATCTTCCCCAAGAGTCCATATCGACGGGATGGTTTGGCACCTCGATGTCGGCTCGTCGCATCCTGGGGCTGGAGTCGGTCCCAAGGGTTGGGCTGTTCGCCCATTAAAGCGGTACGCGAGCTGGGTTTAGAACGTCGTGAGACAGTTCGGTCCCTATCCGCTGCGCGCGCAGGAACATTGAGAAGGGCTGTCCCTAGTACGAGAGGACCGGGACGGACGAACCTCTGGTGTGCCAGTTGTTCTGCCAAGGGCATGGCTGGTTGGCTACGTTCGGGAGGGATAACCGCTGAAAGCATCTAAGCGGGAAGCCTGCTTCGAGATGAGTGTTCCCACCCCCTTTGAGGGGTTAAGGCTCCCAGGAGACGACTGGGTTGATAGGCCGGATCTGGAAGGCGGGTAACCGCTGGAGGTGACCGGTACTAATAGGCCGAGGGCTTGTCCTCAGTTGCTCGCGTCCACTGTGTTGGTTCTGAAACCACGAACAACC
>NZ_JBXVPZ010000583.1:0-5227 GCF_057961495.1 Streptomyces sp. P5F9
GAGTGCGGTACGGGGGAAGGAGCCGGGGTGCGGGGCGAACTGTGCGGCGAGGGCGTCCAGGACGCGGCCGATGTCGTCGGCGATGCCGAGCGTCGCGGCGGCAGGGTTGGGCAGTCCCTGGTCGCTCGCGGTGGACGCGAGGCGTTCGGCGTGGGCGCGCAGGACCCGGCGGGCGTTGTCGGCGCGGATCATCCTCGCGTAAGCCGCCGCGTGCTGTGACCGCGGGCAGAACTGGACGAGGGCGTGAAGGTAGGAGGTGTTCAGGCCGGGAGCGTGCGGACGCGCGTGCTCCAGCACGGCGTTGAGCCAGGCGGTGTCCTTGGCGTGGTCGGCCGGGTCGGGCGGCGGGAGCGTGCGGATCGCGGTGAACAGTGCGGCATGGGTGTGGCTGTCGAAGTGCTGGGCGATCAGTGGCTCGGTGTCGGTCAGACGATCGGGTTCGAGGAGGAGGGCGCCGAGCAGGGCCTGTTCGGCGTAGTGGACCGGCTTCGGCGCGGGCGTGAGGTCGAGGTCGTCGTCCTCGTCGGGTTCGGGGGTATGGGGCATCAGGCGGCGAGGCTGAAGTCGTCGGGGTTGAAGGGCTTGTTGAGGTGCGGGGAGAGCAGGTGGGCGGCTAGGCGCGGGGGGACGGCGTTGCCGATCTGGGAGAAGGTCTGGCCTTTGTTGCCCTGCCAGGGATAGTCGGCGGGGAAGCTCTGCAGCACGCCCGCTTCCCGCGCGGTGATCTTGATCGGAGCCGGTGCCGCTTGCTGCTCGTCGTCCGGAAGGCCGGAGGCGGGGTCCGGGATCCAGAGGCATTCGTTGGCGCGGTGGCCGAAGAACAGGGTGCCGGCGGGCTGGCTGGCCCTGCGCACGGTGGCGTTGGTCTGGTTGTTGCTGCGCAGTGACCACGACCAGCGGTGCGCCTCGGCGGTGAACTGGGGAGCCGGAGCATCTGCGGGGCGGTTCTCACCGGGCCGGACGGCCCAGCCGGAGCCCTCGCGGCGGGAGGCCAGGACGAGTTCGGCGTCGGGGTGGGGCGTCCAGGTGCCGCGGTCGCGGGCGTCGGTCAGGGTCTTGCGCGAGCCGGAGGGGAAGGGCTCGGGGCCGCCTCCTGGCCCGCCGCCCGCGCACACGGTGGGCACGGGACGGTCGGTGGCGCCCCAGCCCAGGGCTTCGGCCATGGACACCCAGCGGGCCCGGCCGGGGCCGAAGAGCGATTCCGGTTCGGCGGACTGTGCGTGGGTGGGCGGCGGCGGTGCGGCGGTGCGAGTGCGGGAGGCGAGCAGGATCGCCCGCTTCCTCGTCTGAGGGACGCCGTAGTCGGCGGCGTTGAGGATGCCGCTCCACACGGAGAATCCCCAGGTCCGCAGGATCGCCGCGTACTGCCGCCACAGGGGCAGGACGTCGGGGACCTCCTCCATGAGCACCCATTCGGGCTCGCCTGCCGTGTTCAGGGCGTGCAGGTAGCGCATGGGCTCGGCGGCGAGGAGCGAGCGGGCGTCCGCGCACGCGCCGAGCAGTCTCTGGCGGGTGTCGCGTCCGGCGGCGAGGTCGGCGACGGCCTGGTGGACGAGGGGCTGGTCGACCAGGCCGAGGCGCTTGCCCGCCATGCTCCATGCCTGACAGGGAGGGGAGGCGATCAGTCCGAGGATCCGGCCGGAGAAGATCCGTGCCGGATAGGCGGCGACGTCGGTCCGGATCGTCAACTGCCCGGCCCGGGCACGGGTCTTGCAGGCCCACTCGTCCCACTCCAGGCCGACATCCCGCGCGCCGAGGACGGTGAGCGCGTGACTCCAGCCGCCGGGCCCGGCGAACAGGTCGAGGATGATCCGCCTCAACAAGCGAGCCCGAAGTCGTCCTGCACGGGCTCGGCCTCTCCGCGGCAGGCCCAGGGAGAACAGCCGTCGACCACGCCGTCCTCCGACTCTTCGGCCGAGGCCGCAGAGTCGTCGATCTCCTGCTGGCGCGCTGCCCATTCGGCGGCCGTGACATGGTCGATGGGGGCCTGGTCGAGCGGGACACGGGAGCGGTGCAGGAACGCCTGCCCCAGCAGTGGGTTCCCGGACGCGTTCGCGCGGGCGTTGCCCTGACGGATGGCCGCGTCGAAGGCGACCACGTCCTGCCATTCCTGCGGACTTGTGTCCCGGATGGTGCGCCACTGCGCGTTGCCGTGAAAAGGGCAGCCCAGGCAGGATGATTTCGGCGTGTCCGTCAGACCGATGGACGTGAGATATCGGATGCAGTCCGTGCGCGACCAGTTGAGGTCTATCAGGGGGTGGCGGTTGCGCATGTAGCGGACGTCGGCGTCCTTGGCCCGATGGAATTCATCGGTCGAGATACCTACCCACTGCTCGACGAAGATTTCCTTCGGGATGCGCTGCGGATAGGGGTATCCGAGAAGTTCCCGGACCTTCTTCTTGATCGGCTTTATCTTGTATTCCCCGGTGCACTGTCGCCTGGTCATGCCTTGTTTCCCGTCCTCGTTGAGGACGTAGAGGGGCATGGATGCGAACCGGTGGCCGGGGTCGAGAGCGTCGTCTCGGATATTCCCGGAGATGACACGTAGCACGGGTATTCCGGCGGGATCGGCGATTTCTCGTACGAGGCGGTTGAGGTGAGAGTAGACCGTGCGGGGCTCCCAGCCGGTATCGGCGAAAATGGCGTAGTCGGCCTTCGGGAGAATCCCTTGCGCGGACAGGGCGAGCAGGGTGCTGGATTGGACTCCGGCACCTAGCGAGAGGATCTTCAGGGTGGGGGTGGTCATGGAATTCCGTGGGTGAGGGCGTGGTGATGCCGAGCGGAGTGTGGGTTGCGGGGTCAGCGGGTACGGCCGGCGGTGGCTTTGGGCAGGGCCGCTGCCGGGCGTGTGGTGGTGAGTGTGGGGGCCTTCGGCCGGCAGAAGGAGGCGGCAAGATCGCGGCAGCCTTCGGGGGTGAGGTGGACCCGCTCGTAGTGGGGCCACTCGGGGAATTTCTCGCGGTCCACGAGGCGCCGGGCTTCGAGGGCGCGGATGGTGCTGATGCTCACGCGGAGGTTCTCGTGGCGGACGAAGGGTTTGTTGCGGTCGATCGTCACGTCGCCCCGTGCGACGGCGCGCAGCGCGGCATCCTGGGCGGTGGTGAGGGCAGGTGGGTGGTGGAGGGGCGGGAAGCCCCGGTGAGAGCGCTCGGTGACGAACAGCTCAGCGGTCGCCAGCGCGTCGTCGGCTCCGAGTGCGGTCAGATGCGTGACGAGGGCGACGCGCCTGCCGGCCTCCCACCGGGCTTGGTGGTCGGTCAGCGTGACCAGGAGCGAGTCGTCGATCTCGACGGGAAGTCCGGCGCGCGTGGCATCGAGGATTTCCACGCTGGCCAGGAGGTGGTCGGCTGAGCCTGTGGCCAGGTGGGCCAGCTGGCGGACGCGCGCGTACACAGAACTGATCGCGGGGCTGCGGTACATCTTCCGCTGGGCATTGAGGGTGTCCACGATGTCGGCCGCCGATCGGGCCAACTGCCCTGCGGATGCGGCCTGTTCGGTGAGGCCGGCTGCGGTGCGGGTGCCGCCCAGCGGGTGCCGCAGGAGTGCGTCGTTGTAGCGGGTGAAGTCGGAGCCGAGGAGCAGGAGTTGTTCGGCGGGGGCGGTGGGTGCGGTGTTCGGGGTCAGCCGGGAGCCGTTTCGGTGGGGGTCAGCGGCGGCGTGCGGCGCGGTCGAGCTGGGCGAGGGCGTGGTCGAGTCGTGGATTTGCCGGGGTTCGGCGGACGGGGGTGATCAGGGCGCTGTTTGCGTGCCGCGTGATGGTGGGCACGTCGGCGTAGGCCCGCTCCACGGCGAAGGGGGTGGCCAGGGCGTCGAAGAAATTGCGGACGAGGGCCTCGGGCGCGTCCTGGGTGAACGTGGCCAGCGGCGCGTCTTCGCAGTAGGCGTGCTCGACCCGCCAGGAGATGTCCTCGCCGGGCGTGTGGTGCAGTCGACAGTACAGGTCGGGTGAGGTGAGGACGTCACCGTGGGCGGACCAGTCGTGCAGCGCGGCGAGTTGGTCCAGGGGCATGTCCGTGATCGGGATGCGGTCGGCGTGACGGGCATCGCCGAGCAGCTGGGGCAGCGCCTGGGTGACCGCGGCGACGGCCTCCAGGGGCGCCTCCCTGCTGAACATCGCTTCCCAGAACGGCTCATGGTGGGCGACGGTGACCCACCGGCCAAGGGGGTGCAGCGGGTTGAAGTCGAGGAACAGGCTGGCGTCGGGGCTGTCGATCTTGATGTGCCCGGTGTCGGCGTCGTGTTCGTGGCGCCAGCCGAAGAGGTGGATGAGGGGTCCGATCACGTCGGCGATCCGGTCGCCGGCGCCGGCCATGTACCGGGGCGAGATCATGACGCGGTCGTCGGGCATGTACGGGTTCACCGGCTTGCCCCTTGCCTCACAGCGGACTTGGGCGGCGTTGCCGCCACGGTTGTCGGCGCGGTGTGCGGGCGGGACTGGGCAAGAGAGCGCCGCCCCAGCTCCGTGACGGTGATCTTCTGGCCGTGGTATAGCGACGTGCTGGTGTCGGCGGTGACCATTCCGTGCCTGGCCAGGGCCCGGTAGGTGGCGATGGATACGCGGACGCCGTCGCTGGTCGCTACGCGTGTGACGCCCGCTCCGCGCTGGAGACTCTCATACAGTCGGCCGCCGCCCACGAGAGACGTGAGGGCGTCGTACTGGGGGCGGGTGAGAGCGGGCGCGGTTGTCTGCTGAGCGGATGCCGCCTGGTGGTCCTGTGCGGATGCCAGGTCATCGGTGATGCCGTGGGCCAGGTAGCGGCATCCGATCGCGCTCAGGTCGAGCTGGTGGGCGGCATCGTCGAGGTGACCGGCCATCTGCGGAATGGCCTCGGCGTGCCGCGCGGTACGCACCGCGTCGTCGTCGGCTGGACGGGGATTGCCGACGTGCTGCTGGCCCTCGTAGGGGTTGGCGAGCAGCGCGTGGGCGATGTCGGTGCCGGCGAGCGACGAAGAGGACACGACTGAGGCCAGCAGATTCAGGCTGGCGCGGCTGCCGGCGATGTCGGTGTACGCGCTGTTGTCGAGCGTGGTCAGTCGGGCGACGGCGGTGGCCGTGAGGTCCTGCGCCTTGATCAAGAGGGGGCTGATGCGGCGCAGCGCGTCCGTGCCGGGGGTGTAGGAGACGTCGCGTACGCGTGCGCGGAGGGCTTCGAAGTCCCCTGCGAGGTCCCGGAGTTGGCGGACGAATTCCTTGAGGTCGAGTGGGGGTGTGGAGATGGGGTGGGCT
>NZ_JBXVPZ010000584.1:0-5203 GCF_057961495.1 Streptomyces sp. P5F9
GGGGTGCCTGCGCGTGGCGATGTCGGATCGGGTGAATTCGGGGTGCGCGCATCCGACGACGGCGGTTCGCTTCGGTTTGGGGCGCCTGCGTGTGCCGATGCCGGGTCGGTTCGGTTCGGGGCGTCCGCATCTGAGGTTGATGGTTCGGTTCCGTTCGGGGTGCCCCCGTCCGACGACGCCGGTCGGGTTCAGTTCGGGGTGTCCGCGTCCGAGGACGGCGGTCGGGTTCAGTTCGGGGTGTCCGCGCCCGGGGACGGCGGTCGGGTTCCGTTCGGGGAGCCCGCGTCCGAGGACGCCGTTCGGGTTCCGTTCGGGGTGTCCGCGTCCGAGGACGGCGGTTCGGTTCGCTTCGAGGTGCCCGAGCCTGAAGACGCCGGTCGGGTTCAGTCCGGGGCGCCCGCGCCCGACGACGTCGATCCGCCTCACTTCGGGACACCCGAGCCCATTGACGCAGGCCGGCATCACTCAGCCCGTCCGGCGTTTGAGGACGAGGCCGTTCAGGCCGATGGGGGGTCTGGGGGCGCAGCCCCCAGGGCGGTGCTGCCGGCCTGCGTCCACCTCGGAGACCTGCGGCCGGATGAGGCCCGCCGAGCCCGCGCAGCTTACGGCGTTCCCGATGGCGCCCTCGCCGACGCTGATGCCCGGCACCCCCTCGCCCTCCGGCTCCTCTCCGAGGTACTCGCGGCGCTGCCCGCCACCCCGGGTGCCCAACTCCACCGGGACGACGTGTTCGCCGCCTACCTGGACCTCATGTGCCTCCGGATCGCGGTCCGGCTCGCCGCAGAGAACGGCCTGCGCGGCACCGCCGTACGGCGCCTCGCGGCGAAGGTGTCCGGGCAGGTGCACGAGGCGGCGCGGCGCAGTCTGGGGCCTGGGCAGGGGGAGTTGGACCGGGAGTCGTTCGAGGCGGTGTTCCCGTGGGGGCCCGCACCGGCGCGGCTCGGCGGTGGCACCGGGTGGGCGTCCGCCGTCCTCACCGAGGGGCTGCTCGTGCCGGCCGGCGCCGGATACCGGTTCGCCCACGAGGAGTTGGCCGACTGGATCCAGGGCACGCACCTCGACCTGGACGAGGCTCTGCGCGCCCTGGTGCACCGCCCCCGTACCCCACGGTCCGGGCATCCCCTCCCCGTCCCGCACCACCGCATCGGCCCCGTCGTACAGGCCCTGCTGCTCCTCGGCAGACAACACGGCACCCACCAACTGGCGCTACGACTGGAGGAGTTGGCGGACGCCCTGAACGCCGACCCGGAGTCCTGGTGGGCCGCACGGCTGCTCGCCGAGGTGCTGCTGAGGGTGCCCGACGCGACGCCGTACGGCAACGCACTGCGGCTGCTGGCCGACCAGTTGGTGGCCCGGAGGCAGCAACAGGCGGTCGTACCAAAGGAGTTCGCGCCGGAGTTCTGGACGGCGCTGCAGCTACCCCATGCCGAGCGGTTCGAGTTGCTACGGCGGCTCGTGCTCGCCGACGACGCCCCGCAGGACGCCACCGCATCGCCCCGATTCCTGGACACCGCCGCCGAGTTGCTCGCCGCCGACCCCGCCGCCGTACAGCCGTTGCTGACCCGGTGGTTCGACGACGAGCGGTCGTTGCCCGCGATGCCGGAGGCGACCGTGGCGACGGCCGCGCAGGCGTTGCTGCACACGCATCGGCGGCGGGCACTGGACGATCTGACGGAGGTGCTCGTCGGGTGTGCGCACGGGCGGGCCGATGAACTCCTCGCCGTACTGGCGGAGGAGGAACCGTCGGCGGTGTGCCGGGCCGTGGACCGGTGGGCGCACGACGAGCGGCCGGCGCGCAGGGTGGCGGCGGTGGCGTACGGACTGCGGGCCGCACCGCACGTACGGACCGAGGCCGACCGTGAACTCCTGCGCTACGCGGCCGAGTTCCTCCTGGCCCGCCCCGCCGACTCCACCCTGCACGGCGGCGCGCTCGCCCTTCTCGTCCGCGATCCGCACGCCCGCACCCGCCATCTCCCGCAGGCGCTACGGCACTTCGCGTCCGGCGACCCGCAGTTCCCGCCGAGCGCGCTGGCCGCCGCCCTGACCACGCACCCCGAACCGGTCCTCGAAGCCTTCCGCGCCCGGCTGCACGGACCGCACGCGAGCGAGGCGGTCCGCACACTCGCCGACGTGGCGACCCCGTCGCTCGTGCGCCGGGCCGCCGCCCTGGTCCGCGAGACCGCCGTACGGTGGCCGGAGACGGCCGCGTACCTCGGCGTCTACGTCGACCGGTGCCTCGACCACGGCCCCGCGGCCCGCGCGATCCTGTTCCCCCTGGTCACTGGCCTGCTGGATGGTGGCCCGGCGTCGGTGCGGACGGTCCTCGCGGGCGTGCTCGCCGCCCCCGGCACCCCGGCATCCCGCCCCCTGCGCCGCGAACTCCTGGAGTTCCTGCTCGCGCACGAGCACGACCCCGCCGTACTGGACGCGCTCCTGCACACGGCCGGCCGCCGTGACGACGACGAGATCCGCGACCTCGTCCACCGCACCGGCCGGCTGCTCGTCCGTACCCCCGCGGGCGCGACCCGTTTCGACCGCGGGCTCGTCGACCTGGGCCGCCACGTGCCCGGCTTCGCCGCTCTGATGGCCCGCTGGCTGGCCGACACCCCGGAGGACTGGGCGGCGGTCGTCGGACCCAGCACGCGGCGCATGATCGAGAACCTGGCCGGGGTGGGGGTTCCCGCATAGCGGCCCCGGTACGTGCGCCCGGTCACAGCCTCCAGGCCGATGCGGGTCGGAGGCCCCCGGCATGGCACCCTTAGACCTGCGTAAGAGGTCAATGACACAGGTCTACATACGGACACGGGTTCGATGAGGAGCGGTCACAGTGCAGCGCTGGCGTGGCTTGGAGGACATCCCTGAGGACTGGGGGCGCAGTGTCGTCACCATCGGTTCTTATGACGGGGTCCACCGCGGGCACCAGCTGATCATCCGGCATGCCGTGGAGCGCGCCCGTGAGCTGGGCGTTCCCTCCGTCGTCGTCACCTTCGACCCGCACCCCAGCGAGGTCGTGCGCCCTGGCAGCCACCCGCCGCTGCTCGCCCCGCACCACCGCCGAGCCGAACTGATGGCCGAGCTGGGGGTCGACGCGGCGCTGATCCTGCCGTTCACCAAAGAGTTCTCGAAACTGTCCCCGGCCGACTTCGTGGTCAAGGTCCTGGTGGACAAACTGCACGCGAAGGCGGTCGTCGAGGGCCCCAACTTCCGCTTCGGCCACAGGGCCGCGGGCAATGTGGCCTTCCTGATCGAGCAGGGCAGGACATACGACTTCGAGGTAGAGGTGGTGGATCTTTACGTGAGCGGTGCGGCGGGCGGCGGTGAGCCCTTCTCCTCCACACTGACCAGGCGCCTGGTCGCCGAGGGCGACGTCGAGGGAGCCCGCGAGATTCTCGGCCGCCCGCACCGGGTGGAGGGCGTCGTCGTGCGCGGCGCCCAGCGCGGTCGCGAAATGGGCTTCCCGACGGCCAACGTCGAGACCCTGCCCCACACGGCGATCCCGGCGGACGGCGTCTACGCCGGTTACCTCCACGTCGAGGGAGAGGCCATGCCGGCCGCGATCTCCGTCGGCACGAACCCGCAGTTCGACGGCACCGAGCGCACGGTGGAGGCGTACGCGATCGACCGCGTCGGCCTCGACCTGTACGGCCTGCATGTAGCCGTCGACTTCCTCGCCTTCGTGCGCGGCCAGGCGAAGTTCGACTCGCTGGAGGGCCTGCTGGAGCAGATCGCGCAGGACGTGAAGCGGTGCCGGGAGCTGATCTCGGCGGATACCGGGGATGCCGGGTAGCTGTTCTTCTTTCTACGATCTTCTTTCTACGACGCGAAGGGCGGCCGGTGCTTGTGAGCATCGGCCGCCCTTCGCGTTACTGCTGCGGGGGTGCGGGCGGCGGGGGCGGAGTCTGGTCGCCGTCCGGTTGCGGGTAGCCCGGGTGCTGCGGGTACGGCGGCTGAGGCTGCTGGCCGTACAGCTGCTGGCCGGGGTGCGGCGGTTGCGGCTGCGGTTGGTGCTGTTGCTGCTGCTGGGGGTAGGGACCCGGCTGGCCGGGAGCCTGCTGGCCCGGGTACTGCTGCTGGCCCGGATAGCCCTGCTGCCCGGGCTGTCCCGGGTACCCCGGGTATCCCTGCTGGCCCGGCATCGGCGGGGCCAGTACCGGCGGGGGATTGCCGTCGCTCGTCCACAGGCCGTGCATCTGCTGGTGGCGGACGAAGTCCTCGGCGACCAGGGCCGCGAGGTTGAAGTACGACTCCCGTACCTTCGGCCGCATCATGTCGAGGTCGACCTCCGCACCGGCGGCGAGATGCTCGTCGAACGGCACCACCACGACACCCCGGCAGCGCGTCTCGAAGTGGCTGACGATGTCCTCCACCTTGATCGTCTTGCCGGTCTCGCGGACACCGGAGATGACCGTGAGCGAGCGTGAGACCAGGTCGGCGTAGCCGTGCGCCGACAGCCAGTCCAGCGTCGTACTCGCGCTGCTCGCACCGTCCACGGACGGCGTCGAGATGATGATGAGCTGGTCGGCGAGGTCGAGCACACCGCGCATCGCGCTGTAGAGCAGACCGGTACCGGAGTCGGTGAGGATGATCGGGTACTGGTTGCCCAGGACGTCGATCGCGCGGCGGTAGTCCTCGTCGTTGAACGTGGTCGAGACGGCCGGGTCGACGTCGTTGGCGATGATCTCCAGACCGGAGGGCGCCTGGGACGTGAACCGGCGGATGTCCATGTACGAGTTGAGGTACGGGATCGCCTGGACCAGGTCGCGGATGGTCGCACCGGTCTCGCGGCGCACCCGGCGGCCGAGCGTGCCGGCGTCCGGGTTGGCGTCGATCGCGAGGATCTTGTCCTGGCGCTCGGTGGCGAGGGTGGAGCCCAGCGCGGTGGTGGTCGTGGTCTTGCCGACACCGCCCTTGAGGCTGATCACCGCGATCCGGTAGCACGACAGCACCGGCGTACGGATCAGCTCCAACTTCCGCTGCCGCTCGGCCTCTTCCTTCTTCCCGCCGAGCTTGAACCGCGAGGGCGCGGCACCGGGCCGACCGCTCTTCGCCTTCTGCTTCTTGTTGCTGAGCAGCCGGTCCGACGACAGCTCCACGGCCGCGGTGTAACCGAGCGGCGCGGCACCGGGGTTGGTCGGCTGCCGCTGGTCGTGCTGGATGGGCTGCGGCCAGGCGGCACCGGTGCGGGGGTCCACCGGGGGTTGGG
>NZ_JBXVPZ010000585.1:0-5189 GCF_057961495.1 Streptomyces sp. P5F9
AAGGTCGCGGTCGAGGAGGGCCAGGAGGTCAAGGAGGGCGACCTCATCGTCGTACTCGAAGCCATGAAGATGGAACAGCCGCTGAACGCGCACAAGTCCGGCACGATCAAGGGACTCGGCGCGGAAGTCGGCGCCTCCATCACCTCCGGCGCCGCGATCTGCGAGATCAAGGACTGACGACCCACCGCACGTCGAGAGGTGCCCGGCGGACAGGAACAGCCTGTCTCCGCCGGGCACCTCTGTAATGTGACGGGACACGCCGAGGAGGGCAGGTGGGACCCATGGCCGACACAGCCAGGCCGCCGGCGGGCATGCGTGCCGACGCCCGCCGCAACTACGGGCGGCTGGTCGCCGAGGCCCGCGTGTCCTTCGCCGCGCACGGCACGGACGCGTCCCTGGAGGACGTGGCCCGCCGCGCGGGCGTGGGCATCGGTACCCTGTACCGCCACTTCCCCAACCGGCAGTCCCTGATGAGCGCGGTCTTCGAGGACGCGGTGGGGGAACTCCTCGCCCGTTCCCGGGAGTTGCTCTCCGGCCCACAGCCGTGTGTGGCTCTGGTGACCTGGTTGCGGGAGATGGTGTCCCACGCGAGTGAGTACCGGGGGCTTTCCCGGGCCCTGATGGCGGTCGCCCATGACGGGACGTCCGCGCTGGCCCGGTGCAGCGACCCGATCCGGGAGGCGGGGGGTGCGTTGCTCTCCCGAGCGCAGGAGGCGGGTGACGTCCGTCCTGACGTCGAGATCGGGGACCTTCTCCAGCTGACCCACGCGATCGCCCTCGCGGCTGAGGGCAACCCTGGGGACCCTGAACTGGCGGACCGGTTGCTGACGTTGACGTTGCGGGGACTGAAGCCGTAGCGCTGGTTCGGTTTTCGAGTGCCGGCCGGTGGGGGCTGGTCGCGCAGTTCCCCGCGCCCCTTAAATGCAGGTCGGCTGAAACGGGGCTGTCTTTTAGGGGCGCGGGGAACTGCGCGACCAGCCACGACGGCGCCGCACCCGAAAACCGAACCCGCCACCGATGCGATCAGCGCCTGCGCAGATCCGCCACCCTCGCCGCGCGCTCCCGCTCGGGGGACTCCCCGCCGAGGACACCCGCTGCCCTCAACCCCGGTCCCCCGCCCGGTACTTGACCCCGTCGCGGTGCCGGGAGGGGTACGTCTCGGCGGCGTTGGTCCCGCGTCGGGGTCTGTTCACCCCCCTGGCTTCCCGATGCGCCGGCCACGGCGATCTGCACCCCCTGGTCGGCCAGCGCCTGCAACTCCGTGGCCGCGCGGTCGTCGTGGCCCGGGGGCTCGTCGGTGACGAGGCGGGTGATGACGTCCGTGGGCACGGTCTGGAACATGGTGTCCGTGCCGAGCTTGGTGTGATCGGCCAGGACGACGACCTCCGCGGCCGCCTGGACGAGGGCCCGGTCGACGGACGCCGACAGCATGTTGGACGTGGAGAGACCGCGCTCGGCGGTCAGTCCGCTCCCGGAGAGGAAGGCCCGGGAGACACGCAGACCCTGGAGGGACTGTTCGGCCCCGCTGCCCACCAGCGCGTAGTTGGAACCCCGCAGGGTGCCGCCGGTCATGACGACCTCCACGCGGTTGGCGTGGGCCAACGCCTGGGCCACCAGAAGGGAGTTGGTGACCACGGTCAGTCCGGGCACCCGGGCGAGCCGGCGGGCCAGCTCCTGGGTGGTGGTACCCGCCCCCACCACGATGGCCTCGCCCTCTTCGACGAAGCTGGCGGCGAGATCGGCGATGGCCGTCTTCTCGGCGGTCGCGAGATGCGATTTCTGCGGAAAGCCGGATTCTCGCGTGAACCCGCCCGGCAATACCGCACCGCCGTGCCGGCGGTCGAGGAGTCCTTCTGCCTCCAGTGCGCGCACGTCCCGCCGTACGGTCACTTCGGAGGTCTGGACGACGCGGGCGAGCTCACGGAGCGATACAGCCCCATTCGCTCGCACCATTTCGAGGATCAATTGGCGACGTTCTGCAGCGAACACGAAACTGACAGTAACCCCAACGACCGTCTGCTTTCAGGTGTTTGCGCCGAATAACGGAAGTTGTTCGTACAGCGGGACAGGAAGTGGTATAGGGCCTAGTCTCGCCGCCTATGCCGCCCGAATGGTCGACAACTCCCCGTGACCAGCGGGGAGTCCGTTTCGGCTCAGACTTCGCCCGTCGCCTTCCGCGTGTGGAGCTGCCGGGCCACCTCGGCGATCGAGCCCGAAAGAGACGGGTAGACGGTGAAGGCGTTCGCGATCTGTTCGACCGTCAGGTTGTTGTCGACGGCGATCGAGATCGGATGGATCAATTCCGAGGCGCGCGGCGCCACGACCACACCGCCGACGATGATGCCGGTGCCGGGGCGGCAGAAGATCTTGACGAAGCCGTCCCGGATGCCCTGCATCTTCGCGCGCGGGTTGCGGAGCAGGGGGAGCTTGACGACGCGGGCGTCGATCTTGCCGCCGTCGACGTCGGCCTGGCTGTAGCCGACGGTCGCGATCTCGGGGTCGGTGAAGACGTTCGAGGAGACCGTCTTCAGGTTGAGCGGGGCCACCGCGTCGCCCAGGAAGTGGTACATCGCGATACGGCCCTGCATCGCGGCCACCGAGGCGAGCGCGAACACGCCGGTCACGTCACCGGCGGCGTACACGCCCGGAGCGGTCGTACGCGAGACCTTGTCGGTCCAGATGTGGCCCGAGTCGCGCAGCCTGACGCCCGCCTCCTCCAGGCCCATGCCCGCGGAGTTCGGGATGGCGCCGACGGCCATGAGGCAGTGCGAGCCGGTGATGACGCGGCCGTCGGCGAGGGTGACCTCGACCTTGTCGCCGACGCGCTTGGCGGACTCGGCGCGGGAGCGGGCCATGACGTTCATGCCGCGGCGCCGGAAGACGTCTTCGAGTACGGCGGCGGCGTCCGGGTCCTCGCCGGGCAGGACCCGGTCGCGGGACGACACGAGGGTGACCTTGGAGCCGAGGGCCTGGTAGGCGCCGGCGAACTCCGCGCCGGTGACGCCGGAGCCGACCACGATCAGCTCTTCGGGGAGTTCGGTGAGGTCGTAGACCTGGGTCCAGTTCAGGATGCGCTCGCCGTCCGGGCGGGCGTCGTCCAGCTCGCGGGGGTGGCCGCCGGTCGCGATGAGGACGGCGTCGGCGACGAGCGTCTCCTCGGTGCCGTCGGCCGCCTTGACGATGACCTTGCGGGAACCGTCGATCGCCTGCATGCCGTCGAGCCGGCCCCGGCCGCGCATGACACGGGCGCCGGCCCGGGTCACGGACGCCGTGATGTCGTGCGACTGGGCGAGCGCGAGGCGCTTCACACGGCGGTTGACCTTGCCGAGGTCGACGCCCACGACCCTGGCAGCCTGCTCCAGAGGTGGAGTGTCGTCGGCGACGATGATGCCGAGTTCCTCGTACGACGAGTCGAAGGTGGTCATCACCTCGGCCGTCGCGATAAGGGTCTTCGACGGGACGCAGTCGGTCAGCACCGACGCCCCGCCCAGACCGTCGCAGTCGACGACGGTCACCTCCGCGCCGAGCTGCGCTGCCACCAGCGCCGCTTCATAGCCGCCGGGTCCGCCACCGATGATCACGATCCGAGTCACGTACCCCATTGTCCCGCACGCTTCAAGGTGCTTCCGCCCGGGGGCGACGGGGAGTGGTGTCGGCGGGGGGCCGGAGGTCCCGTTGGCGGTGGGCTGGAGTACCCACGGTTACGGGAGTGGCGGGTGGTTTCGCTGCCGTACTCTCGAAGCATGTCGCTCTACGCCGCGTACGCCGGCAATCTCGACGCGCGGCTGATGACCCGCCGCGCCCCGCACTCGCCGTTGCGCGCCACGGGCTGGCTGAACGGGTGGCGGCTGACCTTCGGCGGCGAGCACATGGGCTGGGAGGGCGCGCTCGCGACGATCGTGGAGGCCCCGCGCTCCCAGGTCTTCGTCGCGCTGTACGAGATCGCGCCGCCCGACGAGGACTCGATGGACCGGTGGGAGGGCGTCGGCCTCGACGTCTACCGCCGGATGCGGGTACGGGTGCACACCCTGGAGGGCGAGGAACCCGCTTGGGTGTACGTGCTGAACGGATACGAGGGTGGGCTCCCGTCCGCCCGGTACCTCGGTGAACTCGCCGATGCGGCCGAGTCGGCAGGCGCCCCGCACGACTACGTGATGGAGCTGCGGAAGCGGCCCTGCTGAGGATTCCCCGCGATTCCGCTGAGGGCTTCCCACACATAACGCCCGTCACAGGTCTCGTTGGAAACGACAAGACAACGATCGCAATCCCGTGAGCTCTGTCATCTACGCGCGTAGGCCCAGACCAGCTACGCTCATCCGCGTGAACGCATCTCTTCTTCCGGACGACATCCAGGGCGACCCCCATGCCGCCGCTGACGCCGCCGCCACGCGCCTGCGCGAACTGACGGGCGCCGAGACCCACGACGTCGCCCTTGTGATGGGCTCCGGCTGGGGACCGGCCGTCGACGCGCTCGGCGTACCCGAGGCCGACTTCCCCGTCACCGAGCTGCCCGGTTTCCCGCCGCCGGCCGTCGAGGGCCACGGCGGCAGGATCCGCTCGTACAAGATCGGTGACAAGCGGGCGCTGGTCTTCCTCGGGCGTACCCACTACTACGAGGGCCGCGGGGTCGCCGCCGTCGCGCACGGCGTGCGTACCGCCGTCGCCGCCGGCTGCAAGACCATCGTGCTGACCAACGGCTGCGGTGGCCTGCGCGAAGGCATGCGTCCCGGCCAGCCGGTCCTGATCAGCGACCACATCAACCTCACCGCCACGTCCCCCATCGTCGGCGCCAATTTCGTCGACCTCACGGACCTGTACTCGCCTCGGCTGCGCGCCCTGTGCAAGGAGATCGACCCGGCGCTGGAGGAGGGTGTCTACGCCCAGTTCCCCGGGCCGCACTACGAGACTCCGGCCGAGATCCGCATGGCCCGGGTGATCGGGGCGGACCTGGTGGGCATGTCGACCGTGCTGGAGGCCATCGCCGCGCGCGAGGCCGGTGCGGAGGTGCTGGGTATCTCCCTGGTGACGAACCTCGCCGCGGGTATGACGGGTGAGCCCCTCAACCACGAGGAAGTTCTCCAGGCGGGCCGGGATTCCGCCACGCAGATGGGGTCACTGTTGGCCCAGGTACTCGGGCGGCTGTAGGCCCCGTCCCCAGGGGGCTCCGCCCCCTGGGGACGGGGCCTACA
>NZ_JBXVPZ010000586.1:0-5189 GCF_057961495.1 Streptomyces sp. P5F9
GTCCCTGGAGGAAGTTACGGGCGGGGGGCGGGTGGTTACGCCGAAGGCCTATGCCAAGGACCGCGGCGGATCCTCCCGAAGGGTGCCCGGCCGTGGAGGGGCGGGGCGTGGATCGGACCGCGGTCCAGGTCGTCAGGGATGTTCCAACTCCCGTACGAGGAGGGGGAGTCGGCGGCAGGTCAGAGGTCGAACTCGTGCGGCGGCAGGTCGAGGCTGAAGCACGCCTCGCGGACCACGGCCTGCTCGGTCTTGTCGAAGTCGCCGTCCGCGCCGCCGATCACGATGCCGATCTGGATCACGGCACGCGCCTCGGCGGGCTTCTTCTTCGCCTTCGCGATCTCCTGGAGCACGCTGACCTTGCCGAAGGCGAAGTCGGCCGTCAGCTTGTTCAGGTTCTCGTCGAAACGGCGCTGGAGGTCCATCGCGTCGAAGTTCTGCAGCACCTCGTTGCTCGCGATGAGCTGGGCGACGCGCTGCCGCTCCGACGGGTCGACCGTGCCGTCGGCCGCCGCCACGAGCGCGCACATCGCCATGCTCGCGTCGCGGAACGCCCCGCTCTTCAGGTCGTTCTTCTTCGCCACGAGCTGGGTCTGCATCGTCGACGCGGACTCCTTGAAGCGGTCCCACAGGGCCATGCGAACTCCATATGTAGTAAGTCGTGCGTCAGGTGAGCCGTCGTGCGTCTGCGGCACCGTGGAAACTCCCCGGACGGGGGAGAAGTTCCGGCCGCCTAGACTGGGCGGTTCACGAACGGGACCGGCCAGGGACGGGAGGCGACGACGGTGGCGGCAGCCGGCAGCGGCTTCGAGGACCCGTCCGCCGACGTGCTCGCGGACGCCGCCGCGGCCTTCGGGCTGCTGGCCTCGCCCGCCCGGCTGCACATCGTGTGGGCGCTGGCCCAGGGCGAGAGCGATGTCACCGGGCTCGCGGAGCGGGTCGGCGGCGCGCTGCCCGCGGTCAGCCAGCACCTCACCAAACTGAAACTCGCCGGCCTGGTCAGGTCCCGCCGCGAGGGCCGCCGCCAGGTGTACTTCGTCGACGACCCCGACGTGGTCGACGTCGTCCGGCTCGCGGTCACCCGCATCGGCGACCGCGCCGACCGGGCCGATCTCCCCTCCCCCCGACTCCGTGGCCTCTGACACCGCCGCCCACCGGCACACCCCGCTCCAGGTGCTGCGACACCTCGACACCGGCCCGCGCGGACTGACCGACCCGGAGGCCGCGGCCCGGCTCGCGGCGACCGGCGAGAACACGGTTCCCGGGCGCCGTACGACCTCCTGGCCCCGCCTCTTCCTGCGCAGCCTGCGCGACCCCTTCACCGCCGTCCTGCTCTGCCTCGGCCTGGTCTCGGCGCTCGTCGCCTCCTGGGGCACGGCCGCCGTGATCCTCGCCCTGGTCGCGGTGAGCTGTGCGCTGCGCACGAGCGGGGAGCACCGGGCCGACCGCTCCCTGCACGACCTGCGCGAGCTGGTCGGCTCCACCGCCAGCGTGCTGCGCCGTACGGACGCGGACGCGCCGGTACGGGCCCGGGAGACACCGGTCGCCGAACTGGTGCCCGGCGATGTGATCCGGCTCGGGCCCGGCGACCTCGTCCCCGCCGACGTACGACTGCTGCGCGCGACCGGACTGACCGTGCACCAGGCCGCCCTCACCGGCGAGTCCGCGCCGGTCGCCAAGGCCGCCGTGGAACTGCCCGGCGCGGCGGACGAGGGCCCCTTCGCGCAGCCGTATCTCTGCTTCCAGGGGAGCGGTGTCGTCTCGGGGAGTGCCACGGCGGTGGTGCTGGCGACGGGGGCGCGGACCCGGTTCGCCGCCGCGCACGAGGGGCCGGTGCGGCGGGAGGCGAGCGCGTTCGACCGTTCCGTGCACGGGATCTCCTGGGTGCTGATCCGGTTCATGTTGCTGACGCCCCCGCTGGTCCTCATGGCCAACGCGGCACTGCGCGGCCGGGGCCTGGCGACGCTGCCGTTCGCCGTCGCGGTGGCGGTCGGGCTGACGCCCGAGATGCTCCCGGTGATCGTGACGACCTGCCTCGCGCGCGGGGCCGCGCTGCTCGCCCGTACGCACGGCGTCGTCGTCAGGCGGCTCCCCGCGCTGCACGACCTCGGCGCCGTGGACGTCCTCTGCCTCGACAAGACCGGCACCCTCACCCAGGACCGCCCGGTCGTGGAACGCGCCCTCGGCCCCGACGGCGCGCAGGACCCGGACGTCCTGCGCCTGGCCGCCACAGCCGCGTGGTGGACCCTCCAACTCGCCGAGGCGCCCGTGCCGGACGCCCTCGACGAGGCGCTGCTGGAGGCGGCGGGACCGGTGGGGGAGGAGCACGACGGGGTCGGGGCCGTGCCCTTCGATCCCGTACGGCGGCTCGCTACGGCGGTGGTGCGGGGCGAGGCCCTCGGCACGCACACGCTGATCGTGAAGGGCGCGGTGGAGGACGTACTGGAGCGGTGCGTGCTCGACGAGGCCGAGCGCGAGCGCCTGCTGTCCCTGGCCGAGCGCGAGGCGGAGTCCGGCCTGCGGCTTCTCGCGGTCGCCACCGCCGAACGCCCCGCACGCGCGCGTGGCTACGGCCCGGCCGACGAACGGGGGCTGATCTTCCGGGGGTTGGTGACGTTCCACGACGCGCTGAACCCGGACGCCGGGGAAGCCCTACGGGCCCTCGCCGACCTGGGGATCGGCGTGCGGATCCTCACGGGCGACCATCCGGCGACGGCTGCGCGGGTGTGCCGGGAGCTGGGGCTGGCGCCGGGGGAGGTGCGGGTCGAGGCGCGTCGCACGCCCCAGGACAAGGCCCGCGCGGTCGCCGCCCTGCGCGCGGCGGGCCACACGGTCGGCTTTCTCGGGGACGGGCTGAACGACGTGCCCGCGCTGCGCGCCGCCGACGTCGGTATCGCGCCCCGCGCCGCCGTGGACGTGGCCCGGGAGGCCGCCGACGTCGTGCTCGCCGGCAAGGACCTCGCCGCGATCCGGCACGCGGTCACGGCCGGGCGGCACAGCAGCGCGAACATCGCCTCGTATCTGCGGATCACCCTCTCCTCGAACCTCGGCAACGTCATCGCGATGCTCGCGGCGGGCCTGCTGCTGCCGTTCCTGCCGATGCTCCCGGCCCAGGTGCTCGCCCAGAACCTCTGCTTCGACGCGGCCCAACTGGCCTTCGCCTACGACCGTCCCGGCGCGGAGGCGCTGCGCCGCCCGACCGTGCTGCGGCCGAGGGCGTTCCTCCGCTTCATCACGGGGTTCGGGGTGCTGAACGCGGTCGCGGACCTGGCGACCTTCGCGGTGCTGGCGCTCGCGCTGCGCGGCCCGGACGCGGTCGACGACGAGGTGCTGTTCCACTCGGCCTGGTTCACCGAGAACCTGCTCACCCAGGCGCTGGTGATGCTGCTCCTGCGGACCGGCGGCGGTACAGCGGGCCCGATCGGGCGGGCGGCGGCCGCGCTGGCCGCCGTAGGAGTGCTGCTGCCCCTGAGCCCGCTGGGCGCGCCGCTGGGCATGACGGGCCTGGCGCTCCCTTACTACGTCCTCCTGGCAGCCGTGCTCGGTGTGTATGCCCTGGCCCTGAGGGGTCTGCGGTCCACCCGAGGGTTGTACAGTTGCGCAACATAGCAACTGTCGTGTGAGGGAAGAGGAGGACGAGGTCATGCTCCGCAACGGACTGGAACCTTGGCACCTGCTGGTCGTGGCGATCGTCGTCATCCTGCTGTTCGGCTCGAAGAAGCTCCCCGAGGCCGCACGCGGACTGGGCAAGTCCATGCGCATCCTCAAGAGCGAGGCGAAGGCGATGAAGGAGGAGAACGCCGTGGCGGAGTCCCCGGCGGTCGCTTCCACGGAGCCGCCGGCTACCGCGCACTGACGGATCTTGTGCGGGGAACTGGTGCCGGGCCGGCCCCACCGACTCCTTCGGTCCCGAACTCCGGCCTCTCGCCAGCGCGTTGGGGTTTCTGCCGAGGTACCCAACCGGTCGAGGAACGCGTCGAGCCCCGGCCGTCGCCGGGGCCGATGTGACGGGTCAGGGCTGCTGCTGGAGTTCCGTCTTCGTGGCCGTCTTCGCCTCACGCCTACGACGCCTGCGCTCCGAGCGCGGCTCCTGGTCCGGCAGCCAGCCGAACGTCATGCAGCTGCCCACGATGCCCAGCAGCAGCCCGATGAAGAAGCCGCCGAGGTTCGAGGTGAGCCAGCTGCCCAGGGAGCAGAGGATCCCGACGATCGAGTAGAAGAGCCGCTGGCCCGGGCTGAAGAGGATCAGCAGTCCGCACAGGAGCATCATCACCGGGAGCAGATAACCGGTCATGCCCTGCATCCCGATGTGCATCGCGACCTTCAGCGACACCTTCTCCGTGAGCAGGATCTCCGCCCCGCCCAGGGTGAGCAACAGCCCGCCCCAGAACGGACGGCGGGCCCGCCACCGCCGGAAGGCGGGCCCTCTCCCCTGCTGTGGCAGGTTCTCCGCCATCAGCAACCCGAGTCGCTGAAGCTGAGCTTGAGACCCGGCAGCTTGAACACGCCCGCCGTGGTGGCGTAGTTGGTCTGCCGCAGGTTGTCGATGTGCACGGTGTCGGCCTGCTGGCTGAAGACACCCTTCTTGCCCTGCACGCCCGCCTTGTTGAGCGTGCTGGCGTCGTTGCCGATCTCGATGTTGTTGAAGGACGCGTTGCCCGACATCTCGGTCGAGTCGGTGGTCAGGTCGGTCGCCGTCACCTTCGTCGCCCCGCTGCCCGCCTTGATGAGCAGGTTGATGCCGCCGAGGTCGACGCTCTGGCACAGGCTGTCGAGCGTGGCGTTCTTGATGGCGGAGGTGATGATCAGTTCCTGGCCGCCGGTGTCGCCCGCGTTCGGGCTGTTCGGGATCATGTTGTCGAGGTCGCCGAACTGCTCGAAGCCGGTGCCGTCCATCGACTTGGCAGTGACCGTGAACGGCATCCCGGAGATGGAGAACTGCACCCCCAGGGCGCCCTGCGCGGTGAGCACCGCGAGCGTCGCGGCGATCAGCGTGGCCGGCACCGCCATCACCGCGGCACGGCGCAGTCGGACCTGACCGCGTCTTTCGGGACCCTCGGCGGTCTCGGGTGCGGAACCGCTTTCCGGCTGCTCGGGGGTGTTTCCGTTGGACGGGTTGGCGTCCGAGGGTGAAGCCATGTCTGCTCCCATGTGCTGCTCTGGTTCAACGCGAGTCGGTATCGAAGTGGCGC
>NZ_JBXVPZ010000587.1:0-5175 GCF_057961495.1 Streptomyces sp. P5F9
CCCCATGACCCCCCACTCCCCCCACCACGAACTCGAACGCATCACCCGTACACCCGCATAAGCACGGAAGAGAAGGAAGCCCATGGCCACGACCACACCAGCCGGTGTGCGGGCTCACGCCAAGCACGGAGGACCGTCACCCGACGGCGCTCCGATGACGCACCGGCAGATCATGGAGGCGCTCTCCGGGCTGCTGCTCGGAATGTTCGTCGCGATCCTGTCGTCGACGATCGTCACCAACGCACTCCCCAAGATCATCGGCGACCTGGGCGGCGGCCAGTCCGCCTATACCTGGGTCGTCACGGCCTCGCTGCTGGCCATGACCGCGAGCACGCCTCTGTGGGGCAAGCTCTCCGACCTGTACAGCAAGAAAGCGCTCGTACAGATAGCCCTCGTCGTCTACGTGCTGGGCTCCGCCGCCGCCGGTCTGTCCCAGAACCCCAGCATGCTCATCGCCTGCCGGGTCGTGCAGGGCGTCGGCGTCGGCGGTCTGTCCGCCCTCGCGCAGATCGTGATGGCCGCGATGATCTCCCCGCGTGAGCGCGGGCGCTACTCCGGCTACCTCGGTGCGACCTTCGCCGTCGCCACCGTCGGCGGCCCGCTGCTCGGCGGCGTCATCACCGACACCTCGTGGCTCGGCTGGCGCTGGTGCTTCTACGTCGGTGTGCCGTTCGCGATCATCGCGCTGATCGTGCTCCAGAAGACCCTGCACCTGCCGGTCGTCAAGCGCGAGGTGAAGGTCGACTGGGGCGGTGCGTTCTTCATCTCCGCCGCCGTCTCCCTGCTGCTGGTCTGGGTCACCTTCGCCGGTGACAAGTACGACTGGATCTCGTGGCAGACGTACGCGATGGTCGGCGGCTCGATCGTGCTCGGCCTGCTGTTCCTGCTCGTGGAGACCAAGGCGAGCGAACCGATCATCCCGCTGCGGCTGTTCCGCAACCGCACCATCACCCTGTCCTCGCTCGCCTCGTTGTTCGTGGGCGTCGCGATGTTCACCGGCACCGTCTTCTTCAGCCAGTACTTCCAGCTGGCCCGGGACAAGTCCCCGACCATGTCGGGCGTCATGACGATCCCGATGATCAGCGGGCTCTTCATCTCCTCGACCGTCTCCGGCCAGTTCATCACCCGGACGGGCAAGTGGAAGATCTGGCTGGTCAGCGGCGGTGTGCTGCTGACGGCGGGGCTGGGTCTGCTGGGCACCATCCGGTACGACACGGACTACTGGAAGACCGCCGTCTTCATGGCTCTGCTGGGTCTCGGCATCGGCATGATGATGCAGAACCTGGTGCTGTCCACGCAGAACCAGGTGGCCCCGGCCGACCTCGGCTCGGCCAGCTCCACGGTCACCTTCTTCCGTTCCCTCGGCGGTGCGGTCGGCGTCTCCGCGCTGGGCGCGGTCATGGCCCACCGAATCACCGACTACGCCAAGGACGGCATCGCCGGCCTCGGCCCCAAGTACGCCGCCCTGGCCTCCGGTTCGAGTTCCAGTGACTCCATCCCCGACATGAACAAGCTGCCCGCGCCGCTGCGCACGGTCATGGAGAGCGCGTACGGCCACGGCATCGCGGACGTCTTCCTGATCGCCTCGGCCCTGGCACTGCTCGCCTTCCTCGTCACGCTGTTCATCAAGGAGGTCCCGTTGCGGACCAAGGGCGCGCTGGCGCAGGCGGCGGACGACACCGCTGAGGCTCCGGCGACCGAGGTCCCCGCCGCCGCACAGGCTTCCGAGCCGGTCGAGGAGCGGACCCCGAGCTGGGCCGCCGCCGAGACGCATACCGAGTCCGGTCCCGAAGGCACCCGGCAACTCGCCGCCGTAGCCACGGTGGCCAGGGAGGAGACCGCCCCCGTGTCCAGTGGAACTCCCCTTCGCGGCTACGTCCGCGGCGCCGAGAGCGCGCCCGTCCCGCAGGCCGCCGTCACGCTGATCTCCCTCGGGGGACGCCAGTTGGGCCGCTCGGTCACGCAGGCGGACGGCTCCTACGCGCTGGCCGCGCCGAGCGTCGGCTCCTACGTCCTGATCGCCTCCGCCGACGGCTTCCAGCCGCAGGCCTCCACGGTCGTCGTCAACGGCCCCGAGCCGGTCTCCTACGACGTCCTGCTCAGCGGCACCAGCGGCCTGAACGGGCTCGTCCGCGCGGCCGAGACGGGGCTGCCCGTCAAGGACGCGATGGTCATCGTGACGGACGTGCGCGGCGACCTCCTCTCCACCGGAGTCACCGGTGAGCAGGGCGAGTTCGCGTTCGCCGAGCTGGTGCCGGGTGCCGTGACCGTCGCGGTGAACGCCGCCGGGTACCGGCCGCGCGCGCTGCCCGTCGAGGTCGGCGGCACGGGCGTCACCCGGGTCGAGATCGACCTCGACTCCGGCGCCCAGGTCCAGGGCGTCGTCCGCGCCCCGCACGGCCCGCTGGCCGACGCCCGCGTCACCCTCGTGGACGCGGCGGGCAACGTGGTCGGCACCGCCACGACCGGTTCGGACGGGGCGTACGCCTTCACCGACCTGAGCGGCGGCGAGTACACGGTGATCGCGACGGGCTACCCGCCGGTCGCGACCGCCGTCACGGTGAACGGCCGCGGAGCCGACGGCCGCGACATCGAACTCGCCCACCCCGGCGAGTAGTTGATACCCCGGCCTGTGCAACGCGTCCCGAGCGGAGGCGCGTTGCGCAGGCCGGTCCCCTGTGTAGGGCTGTACGGCAAGGAGTTAGAGGGACATGGGACTGACCGCGAAGATCCGTACCCGCGACGGATGGGCCGTGTCGCACGCGGTCGTCACGGTGACCGACATGACCGGGGCGCAGGTGCTGCGGGCCGAGGCGGACGCGGAGGGGGCCGTACGGGATCCGAATCCGATGGCCCCCGGGCCGTACACGGTGATCGTGACGGCCGTCGGGTACGCGCCCGCCGCCGCCACCGCGATCGTCACCGCGAGCGGGCGGGCCGAGGTCGGCACGGTGACGCTGGCACGGCAGGGCGGTACGGAGCTGCCGCCGCCCGGGCCGTGGACGGTCGACCCCGCCCACTCCACGGTCGGCGCGGTCGCCCAGCACCTGGGCATCTCCAGTGTGCGCGGCCGTTTCACCGACTTCACCGCGTCGGTCGAGATCGCGCCGGACGACATCGCCAAGTCCCGTGTGGAGGCGGTCATCCGGGCCCGGTCCATCGACACGGGGAACGGCATGCGCGACGAGCACCTGCGCTCCCCGGACTTCCTGGACGTGGCCCGCTACCCGGAGATCACCTACCGCTCCACGGGCCTCACCCCGGCCGGTTCCGACCGCTGGACGGTCTCCGGCGAGCTGACCCTCCACGGTGTCGTACGACCCGTCGACCTCGACCTCGCCTACCTCGGCACCGGAGCCGACCCCTGGGGCGGTACGCGCGCCGCGTTCCGGGCGACCGCGGAACTGCACCGCGAGGACTTCGCGATGAACTATAACCAGGTCGTCCAGGCGGGCATCGCCGCGATCGGTACGACACTCCGGGTCGAGCTGGACATCCAGGCGGTGCAGGGGGAGTCGCTGCCGCAGGCGTAGGCGGGAGCCGTGCGCCTAGGCTGGACGTATGGCACCGAACATCGCGACCAACACCAAAGTCACCCTGGCCGAGTTGCTGGACTTCGTACGACCCCGCCATCGCGCGCTGCTGCTGACCCGGCGGGCCGACGGCAGCGCTCAGGCTTCGCCGCTCACCTGTGGGGTGGACGACTCCGGGCGGATCGTCGTCTCCACGTACCCCGAGCGGGCCAAGACCCGCAACGTCAAGCGGGATCCGCGGGTCAGCATCGTCGTCCTGAGCGACGAGTGGAACGACCCGTGGGTCCAGATCGACGGCACGGCCGAGGTCATCGACTCGCCGGAGTCCGTGGAACCGCTCGTCGAGTACTTCCGGAACATCTCGGGGGAGCATCCGGACTGGGACGAGTACCGGGCGGCGATGGTGAAGCAGGGGAAGTCGATCATCCGGGTCACGCCTGAGAAGTGGGGTCCGGTTGCCACCGGCGGGTTCCCGGCGCGGCTGGCCCAGGACTGAACGTACGGGTCGTCGGGCTATTTCTCACGCTCGACCATCGCCTCGATGCCCGCCACCAGCAGATCCAGGGCGAAGGTGAAGTCCCGGTCCATCATTTCCGCGACCGTGTCACCGCCCCGGGCCGCCATGAGTTGCTTGGACTCCTCCACGACCTCGGGGATCGTCGGGGCTCCGTCGAACGTCGTCATGGCGTGCCGGAAGTAGTCGTCGGGGGTCATGCCGGTGGCGGCGACGCGGGCGAAGAAGTGGCCCTCGATCGTGCCGTAGCCGTACACGAACTGGAAGACGGCGGAGATCGCCCCCGTCAGGCCGTGCTCCGGCAGCCCGGTTCGCCGGATCACGCGCTGTACGACACGGGAGAATTCGAGCGAGTTCGGCCCGATGTTGAGGAAGGTACCGGCGAGCGGCGACAGCCAGGGGTGCCGGACCAGCAGAGCCCTGTACTCCGCTGCCAGCATGCGGAGTTGGTCCCGCCACTCCTCGCCCTCGGCCTCAGGATCGGGCAACCGCAACTCCCCGAAGACGGCGTCCAGGGCGAGTTCGAGGAGATCGTCCTTGGTGTCGACGTACCAGTAGACGGACATCGCGGTCACGTTCAGCTCGGCGGCGAGCCTCCGCATGGAGAACTTGGCCAGGCCCTCGGCGTCCAGCAGCCGTACCGTGACTTCGGTGATGCGGGTACGGTCGAGACCGGGTTGGCCCCCGCGTCCGCCCCGGCGCGTCTTCGTCTCAAGCCAGACACTGGTGCGCGCGGAACGCCCTGACGGCGGCGATGTCTTGGCCATGGCGAACCTTCCTCAGCATTTCAATCCCGGGCCAGTATTTAGGGGCGCGGGGAACTGCGCGACCAGCCACAACGGACCGACAGCCGCCGACGCACACCCGCCACCCGAGCTACTGGGCGACCACCATCTCCGAGTCTGCCCGCTCCGCCCGCCACAACAACGCCGCGGCAAGCAACCCCCCGGCCAAAACAGCGACGGCCCCCACCAACTGACTGACCTCCAGCGCGGAAGAGAAGGAATCGGTCACCTTCCGTCTCTCCTCAGCGGAAGACGCCGCCGCCAAGCCCACCGGCAGGGACACCGCAGCGAACCGAGAACTCAACACCGCCCCCAGCACCGCGACCCCCAGCCCGTTCCCGAA
>NZ_JBXVPZ010000588.1:0-5169 GCF_057961495.1 Streptomyces sp. P5F9
CCCTACGAAATCACCGGCCCCGCCCCTCTGCGGCTCACTGCTGCGTCGCGGACTCCAGCGCCTCCACCGCCGCGGCCGCCGCCGTCGAGTCCCGGCCGTAGAAGATGTCGATGTCGACCTCCTCGCCGCCCATCGTCAGGGTGTCCCACGCGCCGCTGAGGAAGTGCTCAAGCAGCAGGGCCGTGGACAGCCCGACGGGACCCCCGCCGACGACGGTGACCCGCAGCAGGGACCGCTCCTCGCTCTCCTCCGGGTGGGTCACGGAGCGGGGCAGGTTGAGCGCCATCAGGGTCTGCATGGCGTCGGCGACCTCGAAGCGGAACTCCTGGTCCCCGATGGTGATCTCGTCACCGGGCTGGAGCAGGCGGGCCTCCACCTCCTCCCCGTTGACCTGCGTGCCGTTGCTGCTGCCGCAGTCGCGCAGGACGTAGCCCTCGTCCTGGTCGAAGACGATCTCCGCGTGGAAACGCGAGACGCTCGGGCTGGCGATGACGACCGTGTTCCCCGCGTTGCGTCCGAAGGTGACGCGGGTGTCGACCATCGGGATGCGCTCTCCCGCCAGCGGACCCTCACGTCCGACGAGCACCGGTGCCATGACACTTCCTTCCAGGGGTGATGACATCAGCAGCGCTGTGACGATCGACTCTATACTTGCGCCATCAAGCATTCCTAGCGGTCGACATGGTCAACTGTGTGTTCAACTCGCCGCGTTTCCAAGGTGGTTCACCGCAACGCCTCCCCCAGCCTCCTGAGCCCCTCCCGGATCTCCTCCGGCGTCTGCGTCACGAAGCACAGCCGCATCGTCGACCGCTCGGGCTCCCCCGCGTAGAAGGGCGCCCCCGGCACGTAGGCCACGTCCTGCCGCACCACCCGCGGCAGCAGTTCCGTCGTGTCGTACGACTCCGGAAGCCGCGCCCACAGGAACATGCCGCCCTCGGGACGCTCCCAACTGGACTCCTCGGGAAGGGCGTTGGCAAGACCCCGGAGCATGGCGTCCCGCCGCTCCCGGTACACACCGGCCACCCGCGCCACATGCGCGTCCAGGTCGTTGTCCGCCAAGTACCGCGCTGCGGCGAGCTGGTTGACGGTCGGGGTGTGCAGATCGGCGGCCTGCTTGGCGACGACACAGGTCCGCAGCAGTTCGGCCGGCGCGCGCAGCCACCCGAGCCGCAGCCCCGGCGCCATCACCTTGGAGAAGGAACCGAGCAGCACCGTACGGTCCGCCGCGCCCTCCTGCGCCGCGATCCACGGCACCCGCTCGCCCTCGAAGCGGAGTTCGCCGTACGGATCGTCCTCCACGATCCACAGCCCGCGCCGCACGGCGACCGCGGCGACGGCGGCCCGGCGGTCGGCGGGCATGGTGCGGCCGGTGGGGTTCTGGAAGGTCGGCACGGTGTAGAGCAGCTTGGGCCGCTCCCGCACGACGAGTTCGTCCAGCGCCTCGGGATCGACCCCGTCCCGGTCCCCCGGCACGGCGACGACCCGCGCACCGGCGAACGCGAACACCTGAAGTGCCGCCAGATAACAGGGACTTTCGACGAGGACGACGTCCCCGGGCTCCAGCAGCGCGGTCGCGAGCAGCGACAACGCCTGCTGCGAACCGGTGGTGACAAGGAGGTCGTCGGCACCGGTCGGCAGCCCGCGCGCCGAGTTCCGCGCGGCGAGCGCGCTACGGAGCACCGGCTCACCCTCGGTCGTCGCGTACTGGAGCGCCCGCGCGGGCGTCTCGACGAGCACCGCCTGGTACGCGGCCGCGATACCGGTCGCGTCGAAGAGTTCGGGCGCCGGGAGCCCGCCCGCGAAGTTGATCACCTCGGGGCGGGCCGTGACGGCGAGGATGTCCCGCACCGGAGACCCCCCGATCGCACGGGCGCGCGCGGCGAGCGGCGGCAGGGCAGCGGGGGCGGAGGCGGGGACGGGAACGGGAACGGGCTCAGTGACGGTCATGCCGGACAGCGTAGAAAGGTACGTGCCGCCTACAAGCAGGTTTCCGCGATCCGGACGGAGACGTGCGTGCGGGCGGCCGTGCCATGGGTGTCGCCAAGGGCGTCAGGCCTTCTTGCCCGTGGCCCCGTACACGTTGATGTCGTCGTCCGTCACGTCGTTGATGTCCCGGTAGGTGATCTTCTCGATGTCGTCGAGGCTCTCGAAGTACGCCTGCTCCACCACCGGCGGCGCGGGCGCCGGCCCGGGGTGCCACTTGTGCGCCGGGACCACACCGGGCTCGTCCAGGGTGACGCCCGGGGTCTCGGTGAAGAACCGCTCGACCTCGTCCTTGGACCGGAACACGAAGGTGAACCCCCGTTCCGTGTAAGTCCGTTGGACGGCGCGGGCCGGAATCGGATGCATCTCGTCGGTGAGATGACTGAGCACAAGGTGACTACCGGACGGCAGCACATCCACCAGCTCACGCACCAGCGGATACGCCTCCTCGTCCTCGACGAAGTGCAGGATCGCCACCAGCATCAGGGCGATCGGTTCGTTGAAGTCGAGGGTCTTGGCGGCCTGTTCGAGGATGTCGGCCGGGCGGCGCAGGTCGGCGTCGATGTAGTCGGTACGGCCCTCGGGGCTGCTGGTGAGCAGCGCGCGGGCGTGCGCGAGGACCACCGGGTCGTTGTCGACGTAGACGATCCGCGACTCGGGCTCGACGCCCTGGGCGATCTGGTGCACGTTCTCCGCGGTGGGCAGCCCGGTGCCGATGTCGAGGAACTGGCGCACCCCGTGCTCCTGCGACAGCCGGGTCACGGCACGGCGCATGAAGTCCCGGTTGTGCCGTACGTCGAGATACCCGCGCGGGTTGGCGGCGAGCGCGGCGGCGGCGGCCTCGCGGTCGACGGGGTAGTTGTCCTTGCCGCCGAGGAAGACGTCGTAGACGCGGGCCGGGTGGGCCTTGGTGGTGTCGATCCTCCTTCTCAGCTCGGCGGGGTCTTGGCTGAGGGCGTCACCGGGCATGCGCGTCTCCCAGGAGAGTGGGTCATTCAACGGACAACCAGAGCAGTGGTCAACAACCTAACTCCCGCCGGGACTTGATGGTGCCCACACCGGGGGACGGGCGCCCGTGCCCTTCTCCGCGTCCCACAACGTGCCCGACGTCGCCGACATCCCCGCAGGTCAAAACGGCCGGGACGGTCCCGGCGTCCCGAATCCGGCAGCAGCCGTAGACCGGGGCCCGCACGACCGATCAAGCTGCACCCGATGACGCTTCGCTTCCACAGGGGGAACCCATGCCGGCCCGCACCACCCGCATCCGTATCCGCGTCCTGGCCGTCACGGCGGCCGTGTTCGCCGCACTGCTGCTGCTCTCGGGGTGCAAGGACGGCATGGGCGTACGCGACGAAGGCCCGTCCGGCGTGAGCCCCACGTCGTCGATGTCGACGGGGTCCACGCCCTGACGGGCACTCGTGGCGGGTGCGATCAGGCGTGGACCGGGATCCCGCCGACTTCCTTCGGGTTCGGGCCGTACTGGTTGGCGCCCGGCTGGCTGTCCGAGCAGGCGAAGACCAGCAGGGTGATGGGGCCGGCGAGCGGCACGATACCGAAAAGCAGCCACCAGCCGGAGCGGCCCGTGTCGTGCAGTCGGCGGACGCCGACAGCCAGGCTGGGCAGCAGGATCCCGACGTAGAAGATGCCCAGGACGGCGAAGAGGGCCGGAGCCTTGGTGCCGACGGCGATGGCGGCCAGCACGACGTAGATGATCCCGACGAACAGCGCGTACATCCAGTACTCCTTGCGGCGCGCGCGCCCGCTGAATACCGCGTACTTCTTCAGCGCCTCGATGAAATAGCTCATGGTGTCCCCCAGGGATCGACGTTCGGACCATCCAGAACGGATCAGGCCAGGCGCAGAAGGTAAGGACAGTGATGCGGACGCGTCAAATCCGCATAAGTGCGGGACACCGAACCTTATTTGGGGTCACACCCACCCACAACGGCCGTCGATTTCACGCCAGGACATGCTCCCGCCGCCCAACCGAGATCACCCCGACGCCGGAACGACCTCCAAGCGTTGCCAATTGACTGATGTGCAGCGGGCGTTCGACGGTCGGGTCAGCGCAGCTTCTGCGCCGCCTCCACCGCCCAGTACGTGAGGATGTTCTGCGCCCCGGCCCGCTTGATCCCGGTGAGCGCCTCGAAGATCGCCTTGTCCCGGTCGATCCAGCCCTTCTCGGCGGCGGCCTCGATCATCGAGTACTCGCCGGAGATCTGATAGGCGGCGACGGGCACGTCCGAGACCTCGGCGACCTTGGCCAGGATGTCGAGGTAGGGCCCCGCCGGCTTGACCATCACCATGTCGGCACCCTCCTCCAGGTCGAGCGCCAACTCCCGCATGGACTCCCGTGCGTTGGCCGGGTCCTGCTGGTACGTCTTGCGGTCCCCCTTGAGCGAGGAACCCACGGCCTCACGGAACGGCCCGAAGAACGCGGACGCGTACTTGACGGTGTAGGCGAGGATGGCGACATCCTCCCGCCCGATCTGGTCGAGCGCGTCCCGTACGACCCCGATCTGCCCGTCCATCATCCCGCTGGGCCCGACGACATGGGCCCCGGCATCGGCCTGCACCTGAGCCATCTCGGCATACCGCTCAAGGGTCGCGTCATTGTCGACGCGCCCGAACTCGTCGAGCACGCCGCAGTGCCCGTGGTCGGTGGTCTCGTCCAGACACAGATCGGACATGACGAGCAACTCGTCCCCGACCTCGGCCCGCACATCCCGCAACGCGACCTGGAGAATCCCGTCAGGATCGGTCCCAGGCGTCCCCAGGGCATCCTTCTTGGACTCCTCAGGCACCCCGAACAGCATGATCCCGGAAATCCCGGCCGCGACGGCTTCAGCGGCAGCCTTCTTCAAACTGTCCCGAGTGTGCTGCACCACCCCGGGCATCGCCCCGATCGGCACCGGCTCACTGACGCCCTCCCGCACAAACGCCGGAAGGATGAAGTCAGCGGGGTGCAACCGCGTCTCGGCGACCATCCGCCGCATGACGGGGCTGGTCCGAAGCCGCCGGGGCCGAGAGCCGGGAAAGGATCCGTACGTCGTCATGCCATCTACGCTACGCCCGCCTCAGGGGCACCTTTGCCGACGGTGAGTCGGTGATCAGGGTGCGTGGAACCAGCCTGTCCGGCGTTCGGGGACGAGGCCCGCCACCGGACGTCACCCCGCCGCCCCGGCC
>NZ_JBXVPZ010000589.1:0-5123 GCF_057961495.1 Streptomyces sp. P5F9
ACCGAACGAACCACCCACCCCACGCCGACCCCTCAACCGCCTTGAGGACCGGCGTAAGCAGAGCCATGGCAACCGGCGAGAGAAGCAGAGCAACAGCCGTACCCAGCGCGAACCCACCGATCACATCGGTCGGATAGTGCACGCCCATATAGACCCGGCAGAACCCTTCGAGCAACGCGAGCCCGATCCCCGCCAGTCCGAACCGCCGATCCGCCACGAACATCGCGACCCCCATCGCCATGGTGATGGTCGCGTGATCACTCACGAACGAGAAGTCGGTCTTACCGGAGACGAGAACATCAAGCCCGGTGTGGTCGAGGAACGGCCGGGGCCGCTCCACGAACCCCCGTATGGGCACGTTCACGAGGACGGCGAGCGACGCGGCGACCGGCGCCCACACAAGGGCGGCCACGGACGCCGCGGAGTCCTCGCCCCCACGCCGCCGCACAGACCACCAGCACCACACCACGAGCAGCACCATCGCGACGAGCAACCCGTACTCACCGACGAACTCCATGCCGCGGTCGAACCAGTGCGGTGCGTCCTTGGCGAGCCCATTGATGTCGTAGAGCAGATCGACGTCGGGATTCGACCCGGATTCGGCGAGTACAGCCATGGTGCTGCGGCTCCTTCGTCGTAGTTCCGGGCGCACTTCTCGTGCGCATTACTGAACAGGAACGCACGGTCCCGCTTAATACGTTCCACCCTCCACCGAATGATCACTCAGACGTTATCGAAGAGAGACTCATCGCCGCAGCTCAGGGGGTGGGTTCACGCTCGGTTCACACCGTCGTGGGGAGCGCTTTCGCGCCATCTTCGGTGACCCGGGTGGCGCCGAAGTAATCGGGGGTGTCAATGGGGTCGAACCGGATCACAGCGCCCGTCCGGGGTGCGTCGATCATGTACCCGCCGCCGACATAAATCCCCACATGCCGGATGGCCCGGGAATTGGTGAGGTCGTCCGAGAAGAACACCAGATCTCCCGGCAGCAATTCGGCCCGCTGCGGATGCGGTCCCGCGTTGTACTGATCGTTCGCGACGCGCGGCAGCGTGATCCCCGCCTGGGCGAACGCGGCCTTGGTCAGCCCCGAGCAGTCGAAGCGCCCGCCCTGGTCGGCGGTACCGTTCCCGCCCCACAGATACGGCGTGCCGAGCTTCTTCTGGGCGTAGTTGATCGCGGTGGCGGCCTGCTCGGAGGGATCGACCCGGCTGACGGGCGCGGCGAAGCTCTGCGACAGCGTCGTGATCGTCTTCACGTAGTTCTTGGTCTCGGAGTACGGCGGCACGCCCCCGTACTTGATGACCGCGTACGCCCCCGCGTTGTACGAGGCGAGCATGTTCGCGGTCTGGTTCCCCGGCACGTCCTTCACGTACGAGGCGAGCTCGCAGTCGTAGGTCGCGGCCGACGGAATCGCGTCATTCGGGTCCCATACGTTGCGTACGCCGTCGCCGTTGCCGTCGATCCCGTGCGTGGCCCAGGTGCCGGGGATGAACTGCGCTATCCCCTCGGCCTTCGCCGGGCTCTTCGCGTTCGGGTTGAACCCGCTCTCCTGGTACAGCTGGGCGGCGAGCAGTGCGGGGTTGAGGGCGGGGCAGAGGTTGCCCCACTTCTGCACGAGCGCCGAATACGCCGTCGGCACCGCGCCCTTGGCGAGCGCGACGCTCCCGCCGCCGGCCCCGTTCACGAGGTTCCCGGCGACGAGGTAGACCCCGACGACGAGCAGCATCACAAAGCTGAGCCCCAGCCCAGCCGCGACCCCACCGGCCACCCACACTTTTCGCACGGCTCAACCCTCCCCCATGACAGCCCTGTTCAAGGCCATTTCCGGAGAGGGTGGCGGCATTTCGCCGTGCTTCCGCCACATCTGACGCGTATTCAGCGAGTCGCCCCCACACACACACCACGCCTTACAGCGCCTCATTACGGACGATCCATATGACTACGGACCAGCGGCCCTACGACGGATCAGCCGTCGCATCCTTGTACAACTCGGCCGCCTCTTTCCCGAACACGACGCTGTACGAGATGTCGGGCGTCAGCCCGCCCTGCTCATGCCCGCCGATGACACCCACGACCTGCTGGTCCCCGTTCACCCAGGGACTCCCACTGGTGCCGCCGGTGAAGCCGGGGCAGTCGATGCGCTGCTGAGTGCCGCTGTGTTGGGTGGGCTTGTTCGTGCAGCTGATGGGCTGGTCGGTGGCCGAGGGATACCCGGTGATCGTCACCGCCGTGGCCCCGGTCTCCGTCCCGGTCGTGAACCGGTCGGCCCCGACCACGTCCTCGATGTTCTTACCGTCCACCTCGACGAGCGTGGCGAAGCCGATGTCGCTGTCCTCGGCCTGCCCCTTGGACCACCCGTCCGGCAGGAACCGCTGCTCGACCTTCCACACCCCGTACGGCGCCCTGCCGTCCCGGTAGCCCGGCACGAACACGTCGCCGGCGTCCCCGTCCAGGCAGTGCGCGGCGCTGACGATGAGGTTGTGCCCCGCGCTGTGCACCACGGACGCGGTGCAGTGGTGCCCGCCGGCGAGGCTGGTGGCATGGGCCGCCCCGAACAGGGCGCCGACCCGCAGGCTCTGCTTGCTCACCTCGGTCACGGTGGTCACGCCGAAGGGCCCCGGACCGTCGTCGGCGGTCGCCACGGACGCCGAGGTAAGGGCCAGCGTCACCACGGCGACGAACAGCGCGTACCTGCGGTTGCCCGCGAGGCGAGCGGAACGGGAGATGCGTGAGCTGCGCTTCATCGGGCCCCACTCTGTCCCACGAAGGTGAGAAAGGACGTCGACGTTTACTGAGATTTCGCTGTGAACTGCGCGTTCGCGCTCAGGTCGACGCTTGGTCCGGCGGTCTGTCCACCGTACTGTCCGTCCGCCCCTCCCGCCTCTCCTGCGCGATACTCGACGTCTCCCCGGCACTCGACGAAGGAAACCCCGTGTCCGACATCCCCCCCGACCTCACCTGGGAACGAGCCGCCCCGCCGGATGCCACGGGCCCCGGCCCCTGGATCGAGATCGCCTTCGGCCCGGGCGACGACGGCGAGGCCCCGGTCTACATCCGCGAGACCAGCGACCCGGAGAATGTCGTCACCACCAACCGCCGCAAGTGGGACGCCTTCGTACTCGGCGTACAGGCAGGCGAGTTCGACCACTTCGTGGAGGGCGTGGAGGACGTGGAGGACACCACGGACACAACAGCCCCGGAAACCAAGGGAATCGGACCGGATGGCGCATAGAAGCCGCGTCTACGCCCTCCTGATCGACACCCCCGGCCCGGAGGCCGCCGCGGCGGCGGCCTTCTGGTCGGCGGCACTCGGCACCCCGGCGGAACCGGTCCCCGGCGAGGAGCAGTTCACCTCGCTCCACGAGGCAATTCCCGGCTTGGTCACGGCGGTTCAGTCGATCGACGATCCCAACCCGCGCTTCCACATCGACATCGAGACCGACGACGTGGAGGCGGAGACCTCCCGCCTGCTCGCCCTCGGCGCGACCGAGACCGCCCGCTGGCTGGAGTGCCGAGTACTGCGCGCTCCCGGCGGCCACCTGCTCTGCGTCCTCCCGGTGCACAGCGACCCGGCGGTGTTCAACGCCCGGGCGCGCACCTGGAGTTGAGGGGATCTGGGGAAGCCAGGGGAGGCGAGCTGGGGGGCGGCTCAGAACGTCGTCGTGATCCCGCCGTCCACCGCGATCGTCTGCCCGGTGATGAACGACGCCGCGTCGCCCGCCAGGAACACCACGATCCCGGCGATCTCCGCCGGCCGCCCCCAACGCCCCAGCGCGGTACGGCTCTTGAGCCACCGGCCCCACTCGGGGTCGTCCGCCAGCCCGGCGTTGACCTCGGTCGCGAACGGCCCCGGGGCCACCGAGTTGACCGTCGTACCGCTGGGCCCCAGGTCCGCGGCCAGCGCCCGGGTCAGCCCGTCGAGGCCGGCCTTGGCGGTGGCGTAGGCGATGTCCCCGGCGCGGCCCAACTGGCCGATGACCGAGGAGACGTTGATGATGCGGCCCGGGGTGCCGCGCGCGGCCAGCCCTTCGGCGACCGTCCGGCTCAGTGCGTACGCCGAGGTCAGATGGACGTCCAGCATGTGCGCCAGCTCGTCCGGGGTCATGGCGTCGAGCCCGCGCCGGTCCCGGTGCCCGACGTTGTTGACCAGCACGTCGATGTCCCCGAGCCCGCTCATCGCCTCCCGCGCCGCGGCACGATCGGTCACGTCGAAGACGGCGGCCGAGGCGTCCAGACCGTCGTCACGCAGCGCGGCGACGGTCGCCGCCGCGGTGGCCGGATCCCGCCCGTTGACCAGCACCCGGGCGCCCGCCCTGGCCAGGCCCCGCGCCATCTCCAGGCCCAGCCCGCGCACCGAGCCGGTCACCAGAGCCGTACGCCCGCCGAGGGCGAAGTCGTCGTGGCCACCCATCCCGCGACCTCCACCGAGACCGACACTGAAACACTCGTTTCAGTTAGGGTAGCGCAGTGGGTACGACACCGTCATCACCGTCGGCACCGCCTTCGCCCCGACGCACCGAACTCCTCGACGCCTGCTACGGCTACCTCCTGGAACACGGCCTCACCGGCCTGTCCCTGCGCCCCCTGGCCGCCGCCACGGGCACCAGCCCGCGCGTCCTGCTCTACCTCTTCGGCAGCAAGGACGAACTCCTACGGCAACTGCTCGCCCGGGCCCGCCATGAGCAGCTCGGGATGATGGCAGCCGTCCTGGCGGAGCCGGACAACGCGGCCGGCACGGCCGGTGACGGCTTCGACGCCCTGGCGGACAGCCTGTGGACCTTCCTCTCCGCACCGGAGCAACGCCCCATGGTGCGGCTGACGTACGAGGCCTTCCTGCTGTCCCTCAGCCACGACCCCGGCCCCTGGGCGGGCTTCGCCGGCGAGGCGGCCCACGACTGGCTCGACCTCCTCGTACGGGCCCAGCCCCCCGACACACCCCCCGCCCTCGCGGAGACAAGGGCGACCCGGGCCCTGGCCCTGATCCGAGGCCTCCTGCTCGACCTACTGGCCTGCGGAGACGACGCCCGCGTGAGAACGGCCGCACGCCACGACTGGCAACGGTGAGGAGCCCCGCGAGAACGAGTAGCGAGCGACGACTACTTGACGCCGTTCACCGCACCCC
>NZ_JBXVPZ010000590.1:0-5121 GCF_057961495.1 Streptomyces sp. P5F9
GCGTGAGGGATCGGCGGGGCGTGAGGGATCAGCGGGGCTCGACGGGCCGGTGAGACCGTCGCCGCCCTCGTGTTCGTGCTCGTGTTCGGCGCCCGCCACGCGGCCGGCCCTCACAGGACCGCTCCGGCGGCGATCGCGCCCTCGACCTCGGCGACCGTGGGCATCGCGGACGAGCACTCCAGACGGGAGGCGACGATCGCGCCGGCCGCGTTGGCGTGCCGCATGATCTTCTCCAGGTCCCAGCCGGACAGCAGGCCGTGGCAGAGCGAGCCGCCGAACGCGTCACCGGCGCCGAGTCCGTTGAGGACGGTCACGGGCAGCGGGGGCACCTCGGCGGTCGTACCGTCGCGGTGCACGGCCAGGACGCCCTTGGGGCCCTGCTTGACGACGGCGATTTCGACACCGGCGTCCAGGAGCGCCCGGGCGGCGGCGTGCGGTTCGCGTACGCCGGTGGCGACCTCCACCTCGTCGAGGTTGCCGACGGCGACGGTGGTGTGGCGGAGGGCCTCTTCGTAGAAGGGGCGGGCCGCGCTCGGGTCCTTCCAGAACATGGGGCGCCAGTCGAGGTCGAAGACCGTCGTACCGGACTTGGCGCGATGGGCGAGGGCCGCGAGCGTGGCCGTACGGCTGGGCTCCTCGCTCAGGCCGGTGCCGGTGATCCAGAAGATGCGGGCCTCGTGGATCGCGTCCAGGTCGAGGTCGTGGGCGTCGATCTCCAGGTCCGGGGCCTTGGGCTGCCGGTAGAAGTACAGCGGGAAGTCGTCCGGCGGGAAGATCTCGCAGAAGGTGACCGGGGTCGGATAGTCCGCGACGGGCGTGACCCAGCGGTCGTCGACGCCGAAGTCGCGCAGCGCCTCGTGCAGGTAGGTGCCGAAGGGGTCGTCGCCGGTGCGCGAGACCAGGGCGACCTCGCGGCCCAGCCGGGCGGCGGCGACCGCGACGTTCGCCGCCGAGCCGCCGAGGAACTTCCCGAAGGTCGTCACCTGGGGCAGCGGCACGCCCGTCTGCAGCGGATAGAGGTCCACCCCTAGCCGCCCCATGGTGATCAGGTCGTACGCCATCGACTTCCCTTCGCGCCCGCGCGAGCGGTCCCCCTGAGGACCGGATGCGGAGCGGCTTCGTTTCGGCTCTCCACGGTTTGTAGTCCCGCCGCCCGAGCCCTGTCAATGTTTTGTCCAGACATTCGGACGAGACGGGGGTGGGTTGGGGGTAAGGGCTTGCACTGTGACCGTTGTGTCCGGTTGTTTGTCGGGTGCGGGTGCGGGTGCGCTGTGGTTGCTCGCGCCCACGCGGCGGAGCCGCACATCGATACAGCCCCGCGCCCCTATCGGGGCGCTGCAGTCCCGTAGGACTATCAGTGGATGTCTGTTGCTGCCGTGTGCATCCGGCGCGGGCACGGGCCCGACGGGTCCTGGGAGACCGCGTTCGCCGCACCCCATCCGCGACTGCGGCCCGGGGTGATCAGTTATCGGGGGATGCGGCTCGACCTGGTGCGGCCCCGGGCGCGGCTGGAGGCGCCGATCGGGGCGGCGACGCTGCTGCTCGGGTTCGAGGGGGCGGTGCGGATCTCGCGGGCGGGGCGGCCTACGGCGACGCTGGGGTCCGTGTTCTGCGGGCCTACGACCACTGCGGCGCTCGGCGAACACAGCGGGCGGCTCGCGGGAGTTGAGGTCCTGCTGATGCCGTGGGCCGCGTTCACGCTGTTCGGCGCGGCCCAGCACGAACTCGCCGACCGGGTGGTCGATCCGGACGAACTCCCGCACGTACTCGGCTCCCGCTGGGCCGGGATCGGCGAACTGGCCGCCGCGCTCGCCGCGTTGCCGACCTGGACGGCACGATTCGAGCTGCTGGACGACGTGTTGACCCGCTGGACGGCGGCCGGCACGCCGAGTTCGGAGCGGGTGGTGCGTGCCTGGTCGGAGCTGGTGCGGGCCCGGGGCGCGGTGCCGGTTCCCCGACTCGCGGACGAAGTGGGCTGGAGCGTACGGCAGTTGGAGAACCGCTTCCGGGAACAGATCGGCCTCGGCCCCAAGGCGGCGGCACGGGTACTGAGGTTGCAACGGGCCCGGCGGCTCCTCGCGTCCGGCCGCAGCCAGGCGGAGACGGCGGCGGTCTGCGGCTTCTACGACCAGGCGCACCTGAGCGGCGAGTTCAGGGCGATGACGGGGTGTACGCCGGGGCAGTTCGCGGTGGCGCGGGTGAGTCCGGCGGCGGCGCGGTCCGGGATGCCGGCCGGGGACCGGATGAGGGGCGAGGCGACGAGTCTGCTGATCGCCCCGGGCCGCAGTGCGGATTTCTCCAAGACCGGCCGAGCACGTTGATGCAGGCTGAGCGCCTGGCCGGTTGATCCCTGGGACCGCGAGGGTCTTCAGCGGGTCACCGACCCGACGGGGGATGCGGGGGCAGCGGGCCGGACCCGACGCAGCGGGTCCGGCCCGCCTTGGCCGGGGCCAGCACACCCCCGCCCCACACGTCAACGCGCCGCGCCCCCGCGCCCGCGTGCGCCTTTGCGTCACGTGTGTCACAAAAGCCCCCTTCGTGTCACACATATCGCGTGTACGCGGGTTTTGCGTCACACCCGGTCGACAGGCGCTTCCCATCCCTCACTGCGTGTCGTTCACCCGGCACAGGCTTGTGATCGCCAGCGCAGCGCACGGCTCCCCCGACGGCCGCCCCCGGCCGCCGCCGCGGCGCGCGCAGGGAGGTGCACTCATGACCGACCGACGGCTCTGGTCGTACAAGGAAATCGCGGCCCACATCCGGGTCCAGCCCGACACAGTCCGCTCGTACCGCAAGCACGGTCTGCTGCCCCCGCCCGACCATGTGGAGAGCGGCAAACCGTTCTGGTACGCCGACACGGTCCGGGCGTGGGTGGCCTCCCGGCCCCGGAACCGGGGTCGCGGAGACGACTGAGCCGAGCCGGTGAGGGACCGGGCGCCCGTGCCGCGACGCGGGCGCCCGGCGCCCGGCGAGGACACGGAAAGCGTGTGCCGTGCGCATGTCCCGCTATCTGTTCGACAACACCGCCGTCCAGACGGCAGGACGCTTCTCCGTACTTGAGGCCCGCTACGACACCGCGTCCAGAGCGGCGTTGGAGCGCACCGGGCTCAGCCCGGGGTGGAGGTGTCTCGAAGTCGGCGGCGGTGGCGGCTCGTTGGGGAACTGGCTGGGCGAACGGGTCGGGCCCGACGGCGAGGCGGCGGTCACGGACATCGATCCGGCCCGCGCCGCGTCCCGCCCGAGTGCGGCCAACGTGCGGGTCCTGCGGCACGACATCACCCACGACCCGCTGCCCGGAGACGGTTTCGACCTGGTGCACGCCCGGCTGGTGCTGCTCCATCTGCCCGAACGGCTACGGGTGTTGGAGCTGCTGGCCAGTGCCTTGCGACCCGGGGGCTGGCTCGTCCTGGAGGACTTCGACTGCGGCTGGACCCCTGTGCTGGCCGTACCCGACGACAGCGCGGTACTGCTCTTCGAGCGCCTGCACACCTCCCTGCTGGCCCTGTTGGAACAGGCCGGTGCAGAACCTCGGTGGGGCCGGCAGGTGGTGGGGGCGATGCTGCGGGCGGGACTGGACCAGGTCACGGCGACCACCTACGCGGAGACGTGGCAGGGCGGCGGCGAGGGGATCGGCCCGCACCGCGTCAACGCATTGCAAGTCGCTGGCGGCCTGGCCGAGTTGGGGGTCGGCGCGGACGAAGTGGCCGCCTTCACCGGGCCCGGCGGGTGTCCCGGGCCCGTCCTCAACTCCACGGCTCGATGACCGTCACCCCCGCCCCCGGTGCCGTGCCCATCGCGGCCAGTGCCGCCGGGGTCTCCTCCAGGGTGATCGTGGCGGTGGTCAGGAGGTCGGGGCGGAGGACTCCCGATCGGACCAGTTCCAGCATGGGTGGGTAGGTGTGGGCCGCCATGCCGTGGCTGCCGAGGAGTTCGAGTTCCAGGGCGATCGCGCGGGCCATGGGGACCGGGGTCGTGCCGGACGGGGAGGGGAGGAGGCCGACCTGGATGTGGCGGCCCCGGCGGCGCAGGCCGTTCACCGAGGCGGCGCACGTCGCCGGGGAGCCCAGGGCGTCCAGCGACAAGTGGGCGCCGCCGCCCGTCAGTTCGCGTACCGCCCGCGCCGTGTCCGGGGTGCTCGCGCCGTCCACGCACTCCGCCGCCCCGAACTTCCTTGCCAGCGCGAGTGCTTGGGGTGAGATGTCGACCGCGACGACCCTGGCGCCCGCAGCCGCCGCGATCATCACCGCCGACAGGCCGACTCCCCCGCAGCCGTGCACCGCCACCCACTCCCCCGGAGCGACCCGGCCCCGCTGCACCACCGCGCGGAACGCCGTCGCGAACCGGCAGCCCAGCGAGGCCGCTGTCGCGAAGGTCATCTCGTCCGGCATCGCGACCAGGTTCACGTCGGCGTGGTCCAGGGCGACGTACTGGGCGAAGGAACCCCAGTGCGTGAAGCCGGGCTGGGTCTGCCGCTCGCACACCTGCTGGTCGCCCGCGGCGCAGGCGGGGCAGGTTCCGCAGGCGCACACGAACGGGACGGTGACGCGGTCGCCGGCGTGCCAGTTGGTGACCCGGGGGCCCACCGTCTCGACCACGCCGGCGAGTTCGTGGCCCGGGACGTGGGGCAGGGTGATGTCCGGGTCGTGGCCCTGCCAGCCGTGCCAGTCGCTTCGGCAGAGGCCGGTGGCTTCTACCCGGACCGTCACTCCGTGGTCGGCGGGGTGGGGGTCGGGTACGTCGCGTACCCCGGCGGGGTCACCGTATTGCTCGAACACCACCGCTTTCACTTGGGCTCCCATCGCCGTATTTGTCTGCGGGTTCGTTGTAGCTGGTCGCGCCGTTCGCCGCGCCCCTGAAGGGCGCTGATCCTCAGCTTCTCTTAGACCGAACCGGTCGTGGAAGTTTCGCAGCGGAGCCGGCGCCCACCAGGTCGCCCTTCCCGGCAGTCTCATCACCGCCGGGACCAGCAGGCTTCGGACGATCATCGCGTCCATCAGTACGGCGAGGATGACCGCCGCACGCGTGTGCTTCGGCCTCTACAAGGCCGGCCTCGAACTGGTCCTCTCCCACGAGGGCACCGAACGCGAGGCCTACGTCCAGGAGTTGAAGAACGTCCTGAGG
>NZ_JBXVPZ010000591.1:0-5118 GCF_057961495.1 Streptomyces sp. P5F9
GCCGGGGAGCGGCCGCGCAGGGCGGGGGGTGAGGCCCACCGCTCGTTGTCGGGAAGGCTACGGCCGTGCCACGGCCGGGCAGAGGTATGGATCCTCCACTCCTGCCGCCTGGTGGGCGTATGATTCACACACTCCCTGGCGGCTGACCTAGGACGCCTCATGGACAGCACCGAAGTCGAACTGCTCGAACGCCAGCGTCGCCGCGAGCGCGAACTCTCCAGCCTGTACGCCACCGCACGATCCCTGACGGTCCTGCGCGGACTGGACGAGGTGCTGGCCAGCGTCGTCGAGCACGCCCACGACCTGATCGGCACCGACATCACGTATCTGGCCGTTCTCGAAGAGGACGGGACGTATCTGCGGGTCCGCGCCACGGCCGGCACGCTGACCCCCGGGTTCGCCGAGCGGGTGCACGCGCCGGCCCACATCGGCATCGCCGGACGCGTGGCCACGACCAGGGCCCCGTACTGGGAGAGCGACTACCTGGCGTCGGCCGAGATCGTCCACGATCCGGGCGTCGACAGCGCCATCGAGGCGGAGGGCATCGTGTCGATGCTCGGCGTTCCGCTGGTCGCGGGTGGCCGGTTCCTGGGCACGCTGATCGCTGCGAACCGGCAGGAGCGGCCGTTCGTCCGGGACGACGTCGCTCTGCTGACCGCCTTCGGGGACCACGCCGCGGTGGCGCTGGAGAACGCCCGGCTCTACGACGAGAGCCGCCGCGCACTGCACGCTCTGGAAACGGCGTACGCGACGATCGAGGAGGCCGAAGCCGTCCACGAGGCGCTCACCCGTCTGGTGCTGGCCGGCGGTGACGTGGGCGCCGTCGCGGACCTCGTGGTGGACACTCTGGGCGGCGGTGTGCTGGTCCTCGATCACGCCCAGCGCGTGCTCGTCTCGCGTGGGCAGCCCGTCGACGAGGACGAGGCGACGGTACGCGAGCGCGCCCTCCTCACTGCCTCCCCACGCATGGCCGCTGCGATCGTCCACGGCATCGAGGAGAGCCGAAGGTCCGGACGCTGCGTCACCGTCGACCGCGGCGACACCCTGCGCCACACCGTGGCGGCGGTCGTCGTCGGCGCGACCCACATGGGCGCCCTGGTCCTGTCACGCCACAGCGACCCCAGCCCGGTCGAAGCGCGTACCCTCGAACGCGCCGCGCAGACCACGGCACTGCTGACCCTGACCCAGGACGCCGTCGTACGGGCCGAAGAGCGGGTACGGGGTGAACTCCTCACCCAACTCCTCACCGCCCCACGCCCGTTCTCCACCGAACTCGCGCTGCGTGCCCGCGCGCGTCACATCGAGCCCGGGCGTCTCGACACCGTCCTGGTGGTGGACGTGACGGAGGATCGCCTCGGCGAGACGACCCGCCTGTTGCACGGTCTCGCGGAGGAGTACGACGGTCTGGCGGGCGAGCACCTTGGCGTCCCCATCGCGTTGATCCGCACCCCGACCGCCGAGAGTGCCGACCAGGCCGCGAACAGCGTTCACCAGCGCCTCAGACACGTGCTCGATGCCCCCGCTCTCGTCTGTGCCGCGCCGGTCCGGACCGGCGCGGAACCGCTCGGCGCCAGTGTCACGTTGGCGAGCCGCTGCTGCCGAGTGCTGCGCGGGATCGGGGTGCGGGACGGCGCTACCACCACGGAGCGGCTCGCGATGTACACCATCCTGTTTGATCCCGACCGGGACCAGGACCTCGGGGCGTTCCTCGACCATTCCCTCGGCAGGCTCGTCGCACACGACGCCGAACGCGGAACCGACTTCCTGGGCACTCTCACCGAGTACTTCGCCAACTTCCGCAACCTCGCCGGAACCGCCCGCGCCCTGCACATCCACACCAACACGCTCCTCAAGCGGATCGAGCGCATCGGCAGCCTGCTCGGGCCCGACTGGCAGCAGCCCGACCACGCCCTGCGGCTTCAGCTCGCGGTCCATCTGCACGACCTGGCCCGCCACGTCGACGGCACACCGAGCTGATCACCCCGGGAGGCGGCCCGGGGTGTAGTGGGCTACACCCCGGGTTCGGGAGAGCGGTCCCTCGTGGCGGTGGGCGCGTGACGGAATCGTAGAGGGCAAGAGATCACGTCCCCTTCCTGAAGGAAAACTCCCGTGAAGTCGCAGCTCGCCACCGTGAAGCCGCTCGTCGCCGACCTGTTGCTGTGGTCGTTCTTCGTGGGCGGCCTCGTCGCCAGCACCGCCTCCGGGACCGTGCTGGACGGTACGCAGAAGAACGTGGCCACCTTCGCCGGCATCGCCGTCTCGATGGTGGCCGGCTCGCGCATCGCGAAGAAGCCGAAGATCAAGGCCTTCCTGTCGAAGCCCTCCACGCTCTGGTTCCTGTTCCTCTTCAACGGCGGCGTGGCCGCGTTCTGCTACCTCACCATGGACGGCGTCAAGGGCATCGCCACAGCCGCCGGCATGGGCCTGGTCTCCCTCGGCGCGGCCGGCGGCCTCCTCGCCAACCACCGCAAGCCCACCACGGCCGCGGACCAGCCCCAGGCCTGAACCGTCCGCCCGAGCCCCGGCCGACTGAATTCGGCCGGGGCTCTTTGCACCCCGATTTGCCCCAGAGGCAACTCAGCGTACGCGGGACGCCGCTTGGCGTGAGGACTCCGTAACTCCGCTTTATTCCGGATGACCTCGTTCGGTAATTCCCGCTGGCTGAAGTGGTGCTCACAACCAGCGGCGAGGTGGCAAAGCCTCGGCGCCTCGCATGGAGGATTTTCATGCCGGAGCTGTATTTCCATGTGCGCTGGCCCGACGGAGAGACCCAGCGTTGTTACTCACCTTCCACGGTAATCGAGGACTACCTCACCACCGGTGGCGTGTACGAGCTCGGTGACTTCCTGGAGCGGAGCCGGACGGCGCTCGGTATCGCGAGCGACCGGGTGCGCGAGAAGTACGGGTTCGCGTGCACAGGGGCGTCCGACCAGCTGGCGCAGATCGAGGAGACCGCGGCCGTGTACGCCTCCCTCGACGGGGCCAAGGTCGCCGTCGAGGTCCTGAGCAACGCCGACGGGAGCCCGAGGTGACCCCGCGGCGGCTGGCCGGGGCCCACTATCCGGTCGCGGTCGTCGGTGGCGGTCAGGCCGGGCTGTCGGTCAGTTACTGTCTGCGCGAGCGCGGCATCGAGCACGTCGTCGTCGAGCGGAACCGGGTCGGCCACGAGTGGCGCGAGCGCCGCTGGGACTCGTTCTGCCTGGTGACCCCCAACTGGCAGTGCAAACTGCCCGGGTTCCCCTACCAGGGGGACGATCCGGACGGGTTCATGGTCCGTGACGAGATCATCCGGTACCTGGAGGACTACGTCGCCTTCTTCCAGCCCCCGCTGGTGGAGGGAGTGTCCGTCGACGGGCTGCGGCGATCTCCGAGCGGTGTCTTCGAACTGACCACATCGGACGGCGACTTCACCGCCGACCAGGTGGTGGTGGCCACCGGCCCATACCACACGCCCTCCGTCCCGCGGATGGCCGAGCGGCTGCCCGCCGGCGTCGAGCAGATCCACTCCTCCCGGTACCGCAACGCGGACCAGCTGCCCGAGGGCGCCGTCCTGGTGGTCGGCACCGGCCAGTCCGGCTGCCAGATCGCCGAGGACCTGCACCTGGCCGGACGCCAGGTGCACCTGGCCGTCGGCAGCGCGCCCCGCGTGGCCCGCTTCTACCGCGGCCGGGACTGTGTGGCCTGGCTGGACAGCATGGGCTACTACGGCAAGGACATCGGCGAGTTCGACGACGCGGGTGCCGTCCGGATGCGCGTCAACCACTACGTCACCGGGCGGGACGGGGGCCGTGACATCGACCTGCGGGCCTTCGCCTGCGACGGGATGCGGCTGTACGGGCGACTGACCGGCGTCGACGGTGCGCGGCTGGACTTCGCCGACGACCTCAAGGTCAACATCGACCGCGCGGACGCGGTGGCCGAGGGCATCAAGGACAGCATCGACGCGTACATCGCCGCTCAGGGGATCAACGCCCCGGACGAGGCACGGTACGTACCGGTCTGGGAGCCCTCCGCGCAGGTGGCCTCGCTGGATCTGGAGGCCGCCGGCATCACCTCCGTCGTCTGGTCGACCGGCTTCACCCGCGACCACCGGTGGGTTGAGATACCGGCCTTCGACGGCCGCGGCTACCCGATGCACTGGCGCGGCGCCACCAGCACACCAGGCCTGTACTTCCTGGGCCTGCCCTGGCAGTACTCATGGGGTTCCGGACGCTTCGAGGCGGTGGGCAGGGACGCGGAGTTCCTGGCGAACCACATCGAGGCGTCACGCCGCCTGGCCGACGTCTGCGGCGCCCTCACCGGCGCGCCCACGGACCTCGCCTCCGCCCTCCCGATCGGCTGAGGAACCAGCGACATGGTCTACGACGCACACCGCCACATCGGCGTCCTGCCCGCCTACCCCTTCTACGGCGGACCGCCCGTCAACCCCGACACCACCGCCCGCGCCACGGTCAAGCAGCTCATCGCCGACCTGGACGCGGAGGGCACCGAACGCGCCCTGGTCATCCCCAACTACGGTGTCCCCGACCCCGCGATCGCCTTCTCCTTCAACGAGCTGGCGATCGAGGCGGCCCAGAGCGACGACCGGATCCGGGCCGGGCTGTGGGTGTCGCCGCGCCCGGAGGACTCGGAGCGAACCGGGCTCGCCCTGGCGCTGGCCGGGGAGCGGGGCGTGAAGGCACTGAAGCTGAGCTTCCTGCTGGGCGGGCGCCCCACCGATCCGGCCTGCCGCCCGATGCTGGACCGGATCTTCGCCGAGGCGGCCCGTCACCACCTGGTGGTCCACGTGCACACCTCCCCGGGGGCCGCCTCCGACATCGACGAGGTCGGCCACCTGGTCGACTGGTACGCCGACCGAGTCCCCGTCCATCTCGTGCACTTCGGCGGCGGGATGAGCGGCCACATCAAGCTTGTCGGATCCCGGTTCTTCGACTGGATCACCGCCGGCAAGCACGTATACACCGACCTCTCCTGGGCCATCGGCTTCACTCCCCGCTGGCTGGCCCAGGAGATCGAGCGCCGCGGCATCGGCCACGACCGCGTGCTCTTCGCCAGCGACCAGCCGTGGGGCGACTTCACGGGCGAGTACGCCCGCCTCGCCGAAGCGACCGGCGGCGG
>NZ_JBXVPZ010000592.1:0-5110 GCF_057961495.1 Streptomyces sp. P5F9
GATCCATCCCGTACGGCCGCTCCCGCCCCGACCGGGACGCCCACTCCTCGACGCCCCCGGCGCCGCGCCGCAGCAGCCGGGCCCCGCCGGTGACGTTGCCCCGGGCCGCGTGTGTGAGGCCCACGGCGAGCTGGGCGAGGCCGCGCCACAGAGCACGTTCCTCGTCCGGCCCCGACTTCCAGGCGTCCTCGAAGACCTCGTGCGCGTGGAACGGTTTCCCCTCGTCGAGCAGCGCCTGCGCCTCGACGACGGTCTCCTCCGGCGCCCGCACGACCCCCTCGGGCTGCCGCGCCACACCGTCCGCGTCGTACGGCAACGGCCGCCCGAGCCCGTCCCGCGGCCGGGCATTGCGCGCCCGCCCCTCGCCGTCCCGGTCCCGCGCGCCGGCCGTACCACCTGAGGTTGTGTCGCTCATACGACGATTGTCCCGCGCCCGGCACCGGCTTCGGCGCAGCCCCGGGCGTGGGGTAAAGTGCTGTTCGCGCGATCACACGGTTCTCCGTGGGAAGCGCACCGGGACGTGGCGCAGCTTGGTAGCGCACTTGACTGGGGGTCAAGGGGTCGCAGGTTCAAATCCTGTCGTCCCGACGGTGCGAAGGGTCTTCGCAGGTGAACACCTGCGGGGGCCCTTTTCGTGTGGGTCGTTTCCGATCTTCGGAGGTGAGCATGCCGCTCATCGGCACCTTTACTCGGAGGCCGGCGAAAATGCCGTTGCTGGACCTGGACAAGATCACTGCGGGTCTGTCGAAGACCTGGCCGGGGTTTCTGCGGGACTGGGGCCGCTCGCTGCGGTCGGGGAACGGGACAGCGGGCGACTCGCGAAGCCCGTTGCCGTCCGTGAACCGTGCTGTCTCAGCTTGGACCAAGGTCCAACGCCCGGGGTGGGTCCGACTTCGGCGTCTGGTCGCTCGGGTTTGTTCGCGGTACCACCCTCAGCTCCGAGTGTCGGGGGCATCCGTTTCGGGATCGGCCGCATGAGGCTGCGGCGTGGTGAAGGAGATGTTTGAGTAGTCGCGCCCCTGGATCACCGGCCCGAAGAAACTCCCGCCGCTGATCTCGTTGTGGGTGTTGCCGGTCTCCAGGGCCTTGGCGAGCTCACGCCACCGCTGCAAACCCGCCTGAAACTCCGCGTCCAGGGCGGCTCGTACTGCCAACGCCGTGCTCAGTACCTGCGCCCGGGCCGTATCATCGGGGGCCTGGGCCAGCCGGACCAGCTCCGGTTCTCCCGAACTCACCGTCGCCGTACCTGTGTTGTCGCCCTGGCGCCGGAACGGGCGCCGGACCAGCGTACTCAGCGCTGCCCACGCCTCCCGGCCGGCTTCGCCGCCGACTCCTCCTGCAAGTGCTGCCAACAGTGCCACCGAGATCGGCTCCACCCTGCACCGCCCCCATGGGCGGGGTGGCGGCTGGCGCTGCCACCCCGGTGCATCGACTGACTATTTGTCCGTCATCATGATGCACCCGTCCGGGCTGACCACCATGGCCGAAGTGAGCCTCGCGGCTGAGCCGATTGGCATGTTTGCGCCAACAACGACCAGGGTGGCGAGGGTGAATCCGATGGTCAGACACGTCGCTATGCGCACGGAGAAAGGTTCCTTTCCGCGGATCGGATGATCTTGCGGACGGGACCTTAGCCTATGAAGCGCTTATATGAAAAATCAGGCTAGCCACCCATGGGGTTACCGTCGGGTAGTTCGACCAGTTGTTGCAGTCTGGTCAGGATGTTCCCCACCTTCGCTTTCTCGTCGGCGTCCTGCGTGCGCTCGGCGAGGGAGGTCGCGGCCCTCAGATATTCCTCCGCGGAGTCGAATCGTCCCGCGTCCAATTGGGTCTGGCCCAGGCATCGCAGTGCGCGTGTCTCCTGGTGGGCGGCGCCGATCATACGGGCGATGTCGAGGGCGTCCGAGAGATGGCGAACTGCCTTTTCGGTTCCTCCCGCTTTTCGATGTGCCTCTCCGAGTCCTGTCAACATGTCGGCCTGACTCTTTCGGTCTCCGAGGGCGCGGAATTCGGCGAGCGTCTCCTGATACAGAGGAAGAGCCCGAGCGATCTCACCCGCTTCCGTTAGCGCATCGGCAAGACTGCCGTGCACCGTGGCACGGTCGTAGCGGTTTCCGGAATGGTTGAGGAAGGCCAGGGAGTCCTCGAACGAGCGGAGGGCCGATTCCACGTCCCCGCGACGCATGTAAAGGTCCCCGATGTTGTTGAGTGTCTTGCCCAGTGCGGCGTGATCACCGGCATCGGTGAATCCGCTGAGGGATTTCTCGAAGTGTTCCAATGCGCGGTCGTGCTCGCCGAGGAAGAGCAGGGTAACCGCAATGTTGTTGTGCAGTCGCGCACGGCCCAGGGAATCTCCGGACGTGGCGACGATGGCAAATGCCTTCTGGAAGAGGACGAGCGCGCCCCGGTGATCGCCCAGGTGCCAGTGCAGAACACCGAGCGTGCGCAACGCCTCACCTTCTGCCTCCGTGTCCCCGGTCTCGCGGGCTATCCCCAGGGCTTGCTCGCCGGTCTCGGCGGCCTCCGGATACTGCGCGGTGTGCGCCTGTACGGCGCTGAGGTGGAATAGGGCGCGGCACAGAGCTGCCTGGTCGCCGGAGCGGGTCCAGTGCTCGACGGCGGGTTCAAGGACGGTCCGGGCATCCTGCCAGTGGCACTCCTCGTTGAGGAAACCGACCATGGCGTAGGCGAGTTCGGCGGCGCCCCCGGCGCGGTCGTGGGAGCGTGCGTGGTTTTCGGTGGCTAGGAGGTTTGCCCGTTCCGTGGCCAGCCAAGCCTTCGCGGCCTCGGCGTCGGGCCAGTGAGGCGGCTGTCCCCGGTCCATGTCTCGCGGCATCTCGGGTCTGATGCGACGGGGGTACGCCAGCCGGTCGGCTCGGTCGGTGACGGCGATGTAGAAGTCCGTGAGGCGGTGTAGTACTCCGGCGCGTTCCTGATCGGTGTCGTCTGTCCTGGACCTGCCGCGGCCGTACTCGCGCAGCAGGTCGTGGTAGTGGTATCGGTCCGGGGTGGGTTCCCGGAGGAGGTGGCAGGCCAGCAGGGATTCGAGGACACGTTCCGCCACCGTGGGCGGCAGACCGAGCGAGGCGGCGGCCGACTCGGCGGTGAGGTCCGGGCCGGGGTGCAGGCTGAGGCGGCGGAACGCGATGCGCTGCTCCTTCGTGAGGGTCTCGTACGTCATGTCGAACGCCCGGACCATTTCCTGCTCCGAGTCCCGGATCTCGCCGAGCCTGCCTTCCGCGCGGGCGAGGCGCTCCGCCAGGGTAGGGAGCTTCCAGGACGGATGGGCACGGAAGCGGCTCGCGACGAGCTCGATCGCGAGCGGCAGATGCCCGCATAATCGGATGATCCGGGTGATCTCTCGGACGTCCTGGGTGCGTTGCTCCCCGGCGAACGCGCGGAACAGCGCGATGGCGTCGTTGGTCGGCAGTACGTCGAGGGGTATGTGCCGGGCGCGCGGGAGACCGGTCAGGTGACGTCGGCTGGTGATGATGGTGAGGGTGGCCGAGCCACCCGGAAGCAGTGGTCGGACCTGGGCAGCGCTGACGGCATCGTCGAGGACGACAACGGCTCGGCGTTCAGCCAGCATCGTCCGCCACAGTGCGGTACGGCCTTCCAATTCGACAGGGATGGTTTCTGCGGGCGCGCCGAGCAGTCGTAGCAGCGTGGCCAGCGCCGCGCCGGGGCTGAGGGGCTTGCCGACGGGGGAGTGGCCGCACAGGTCCAGGTACAGCTGGGCGTCGGGGTACCGCGCCGCGAGCCGCAGCGCACCGTGGACCGCCACGGCGCTCTTCCCCACCCCGGCCATACCGCTGACGGTGCTGACAGATTCCACGCTGACCACGGAGCCGTCCTCCTCCGCCGTGTCGGCTGTGGCGCTCAGCGCCGTGAGTTCCGCGCGGCGGCCGATCAGCGGCGGCTGATGGGGAAGGTTCTGCGGTGGGTGTGGGAACGCTGGGCGGGCAGGCACCGTAGATGTGGAAGACATCCTGCCCCGGACGAGGTCGGCGGCTGGCATGCGGTCGAGGATCCCGCGATGGACGCGGCCCAGCTCAGCGCCCGGACGGGAGCCGTACTGGATCATCAGTAGGTGGCGGGTCTCCTGGTGGACCCGAAGCGCGTCGGTGTACCGGTCGCTGCCGTAGTACGCCAGCATCAGCTGACCGGCAAGCGTCTCATCGCCCGGATGCTGGTCGACGAGGGCGGAGAGCTCGGCGCTGACCTCTGAGAATCGGCCCAGCCGGAGCAGGGCGGCTGTGCGGGAGACGGTGGCGTTCAGGCGGCGTTCAGCCAGGGGCCGGCGCACGGTCTCGGCCCACAGACCCGGGAGTCCAGCGAGTGCCTCGCCCCGCCAGAAGCCTTCGGCGCGGCCGAGAAGAGCAGCTGCCCGCGCGTCGTCGCCGTCCGCTGTGAGGGCGCCGGCCCGCGCCACGAGATGCTGGAAACGGTGCCAGTCGACGGATTCGCGAGCGGCCTGCAGTGTGTACGTGTGGGCGCGACTGACGATGTGGGGCGCGCCCGTGTCCGAGGGCCCGGCGTGTCGCAGGTATCGGCGCAACCGCGATACATAGCTATGCAGGTTGGCGCGGGCGTGCGGCGGCGGCTCGTCGTCCCAGAGCCGGTCCATGAGTGTGTCCAGGGCGACTGGACGACCCACGTCCAGGGCCAGGGCGGCCAAGAGGGTGCGCTCCTTGTCCGAGCCCAGCTCCACGCGCCGACCGTCCACGCGCAGACCCACCGGGCCTAGTACCTGGAATTCCACCAGCGCCTCCCGCTGGTCCGGCCATGACGACGAGTATGGGAGGGGTAATGGCCGTGCCATGGAAGGACGAGCATGGCAGGGAGCGGAAAGCGTTTCCAGAAGTGGTTGAGTGCTGACTGAAACGAAGCGGGACACTGACCGGGAGCCGCCCACGTGTGGGGGGAGTCCGGCATTCAGCCGTGATGAACCGAAGCGCCCGTGAGGTGTGGCTGAATCGTTTCTCTCTGCTGTGGTCGACGTCTGAGGGGTGCATCGTCCGGCCCGGTACGGGGGTAGGACCACCATGATCGATGTGGCGGGCAACTGGTCGGAGGGGGACAGACGCTATGAGTGCGGCGGGGGAAGACG
>NZ_JBXVPZ010000593.1:0-5105 GCF_057961495.1 Streptomyces sp. P5F9
CTCGAAAGGCGCCCCCACGTGAACGCTCCCGCCCTTTGTCGAATCCCCGTGCGCCACCTCGCGACGGCTCTGACCGCGTCCGCGTCCGCGCTCGCGCTCACCGCGTGCGGCGTCGTCGACGGAGTCGTCGGAAGCGACGGTTCCGCGTCGCCGAAGAAGGGCGACGACATCACGGTGGGACTGCTCCTGCCCGACAAGGACACCGCACGGTTCGAGGCCTTCGACCACCCCGTCATCAAGAAGGAGGTCGCCGCCCTCACCAACGGCAAGGGCAAGGTCGTCTACGCCAACGCCGAGGCGAGCCAGGACAAGCAGAGCCGGCAGTTCCAGCAGATGGTGGACCAGAAGGTCGACGTCATCCTGGTGGACGCGTTGAACGCCCAGGCCATCGCGCCGGAGGTCCAGAAGGCGAAGGACGCCGGCATCCCCGTCATCGCCTACGACCGACTGGCGGAGGGCCCGATCGACGCGTACGTCTCGCACGACAACGAACTCGTCGGCGAGATCCAGGCCCGCGCCATCATCACGGCGCTCGGCGGCAAGGCGGCGTCCAGCAAGATCGTCATGATGAACGGCGACCCCGCGGACACGAACTACGCGAAGTTCAAGGAGGGAGCCCTCGGCGAACTCCAGAACAACGTCAAGATAGCCAAGGTGTACGACACCGAGAAATGGTCCCCGGCGGTCGCCGAGACGAACATGAAGAACGCGATCAAGGCCGTCGGCCTCGACGACATCGCCGCGGTCTACGCGGCGAACGACGGCCTGGCGGGCGCCGTCATCAAGGCCCTGAAGGACGCGGGCGCCACCGAGATCCCACCGGTGACCGGCCAGGACGCGAACCTGGACGCGGTCCAGCGGATCGTCGCGGGCGAGCAGTACATGACCGCGTACAAGCCGTTCCCGGAAGAGGCCACCCGCGCCGCGGAGATGGCGGTGTACAAGGTCCAGGGCCGCGACATCCAGTTCGACTCCCTGACCCGCGACTCGGTCGACAGCCCCACGGAGAAGAAGATCCCCACCATGCTGGTCCCGGTGGTCGCGCTCACGAAGGACAACATCAAGGACACGGTGATCGCGGACGGCATCTACACCGTGAAGGACATCTGCACCCCGCAGTACGCGGCGGCCTGCGCGGCGATCGGCCTGAAGTAGCAGCCGGCTCTGTACGGCGCGATGGGCCCCCATGAACACCGTGCGGCCCGGGGCAGGTGACCGACCGCCGCACGGGACGGCCCGCGCGGGCACGACGGATGATCTGGGCGTACAGGCCGGGCCGTCAGAAGCTGCGCCAGAGCACGGCGTAGGCACGTTGGAGGACCTCCGCGGGCAGCGGGCTGACCCGGACCATACGGTCGAGGGCCTCGGCGAGCAGTCCCTCGCGGTCCGACTTGAGGGCCTCCCCGGTCTCCACCAGCAGGTCGACGATCTCCGCTACGGGCACGTGGAAGGCGGGGCCGGGTTCGGTGCGGGGCCGGACGAGGCTGTCCAGGTCGAGGGCCGGTGCGGTGAAGGCCGAGCCGGCGCGGCCGTACGCGACGGGTGAGCCGTGGTCGACCTCGCCGCGCACCACGTGCACGACCTCGGTGTCGGTCGTGGTGCTCATCCGTGGATCATCCCCCGCACAGAGGAGTCGAGTGTCGCGGCGCAGGTGATCTTGTCCTCGTCGGCCAGGTCGCCGTAGCGCCTGATGTCCGGCAGGACAGTCGGTCCCGCCCGGCCGCAGTCGCACGGCGAGAAGTCGACGAAGACCCGGTCTCCGCTGATCAGTCCGCCCCAGCGGCTCTCCAGCGAGACGTCCAGGAAGGCGAACCGGCCCTCCAGCACGCCGTGTTCGGTGTTCAGCAGCTTCTCGCCCGGCTCGTCCAGGACCAGCGGTATCACCCACGGCGGCACGTGGTAGTTGGTCCGGCAGGAATACGCCTCCCACGTCTGAGGACCTCGTCACCGGCCGAGCCACCCGCTTCGGTACCCGGGCCGGGGTCGACGGACTGCCCGCACGGTCGAGCCCGACATCCGTCAGGAGGGGCTTGATCGCGGCATCCTGAACAGCCCTGGGGGGAACGGAAGTGCGGGAAACCCTGAACGGACGCCACGGCTCGGATAGCCTCGTCAATCCGTGGAGCCGAACTGACGTACGGCGCACATCACTTCGGGAGATCCGTGTCAGAACAGCGGCCGCTGCCACCGGACCTGGCGACGAACGAGGCCGCCGCGCTGCGGCAGACCGGTGCCTCACCCCTGCGCCTCGGTGACCCGGATCTCATCGGTCCCTATGCGCCCCTAGCCTTGCTCGGCAGCGGCGGTATGGGGCGCGTCTACCTCGCATGTCCCTCGGACGGCAGCCCCGGTCTGGCCGCGGTGAAGGTGATCAGGCCGGAGTACGCGGACGATCCCGGCTTCCGGCGCCGGTTCGAGCGTGAAGCGTCGGTGCACGAGCGGGTCAGCACGTCGCACACACCGAGACTGTGCGGCACGGGCTTCCAGGACGAGTTGCTGTGGATGGCCACCGAGTACCTCCCGGGACTCGATCTGGCGCACGCCGTACGTGAGCACGGCGCCCTGGAGACGGCCGCGGTCTGGCGTCTGGTGGCGGAACTGGGGCAGGCGCTGACCGACCTCGCCGCCACGGGGATCGTGCACCGGGATCTGAAGCCGTCCAACGTGCTGTTGTCCGTCGGCGGCGCGCATGTGATCGACTTCGGCATTTCGAAGGCCATGGACGCCAGCACGATCACCAGCACGGGTGTCCGGGTGGGAACCGCGGCCTACATGTCGCCGGAACACCTGCGGACCGGCAGATCCGACCCGGCGTCGGACGTGTTCTCACTCGCCGGGACACTGGTGTACGCGGCGGCGGGGCATGCCCCGTTCGGCGACGGTACGGGGATCGACGTGATGCACCGGGTGGCGTTCGAGGAGCCGGACCCTGAACTGATCGCCGAGATCTCGACGGCGGACGCGGCGCTCGGCTCGCTGCTGACCGCCTGCCTGGCCAAGGAGCCCGAACGGCGGCCCACGGGGCAGGACTTGATCAACGCGGCCGGGGAACGCACCGAAACGACCGTGTGGCCCGAGCCGCTGGCCGGCCAACTGCTGGCCCGGCAGCGGGCGTACGAGGTGCTGTACCGGCTCCCCGCCGCATCGCCGGCCCGATTACGGTCTCCGGACGAACGACCGATGGCGATGCCGTCGGCACCGGCCGGGCAGAACGGCCGACCTGGTCCGCCCGTTCTCGAACCACCGGTGGTGGCCGCCGACGCCGCCTCCGGCACGCCATCGGCACGTCCCCAGGAGAGCGGAGTCCGCACCTGGGCACGGAAGAAGCCGGTGCGGGCCGTCGCCGCGGGCATCGCCGTCTGCGCGGTAGCCGCGGGGGTCTTCCTGCTCGGTCACCACGACGCCCCGCCCGCCGCTTCCGGCCCGGGGTCCGCCACGACGACCGATCGCATCCGGCCCGGCGACACCGCCCTCTCGTCGACGCCCGGGGCCTCGGACGCGAGGGCCGCCTCCGGCAAGAACGTCGACGGCGCCGCGAACCCCGACGGCGCGGCCACGCACCCCGAGGACTCGGGCTCCGCCCCATCGGCGGCGCACGGCACTCCCTCCGCTCCCGGTGCCGATCCCAGCGCCTCGGCCGACGCGACTCCCTCCTCGACCCCGAGCAGTCCGCCCACCACCGAGCCCGCGACCCCGGCCTGGATCTCGGACTGCACGTACTACCGCGGCAACGGACGCACGAGCCTGGGGGACAGCGGCAAGCGTGTGCTTCAGGTGCAGTGCATGCTGACGAAGCGCGGATACTCCGTCGGGAGCACCGGCGTGGACGGCGACTTCGGTGCCGGAACCGAGTCGGCGGTGCGGAGCTTCCAGGGCGACAAGCAGCTGGACGCCGACGGCGTCGTGGGCCACGAGACCTGGCTCGCCCTGCGCGGCACGGAGTGACGCACGTGCCGCACCCGCCGCGGTGCTGGTGCTGGACAGCGGCGGCTAGGTCGCCGAATCCGGCCCGGGTGACACGGCGTTCAAGGCCCCCTGGAGCGGCACCGCCGGCCGACGGCGCGCGGTGGCGCACTGTCGTTCAGGGCACCTGACCGGCCGGCGCCCGCTCCCCCTCTGATCGTCACGGCACACGCGGCCCGTGGTGGGCCCGCGACGCCCAGGACGCCGTCACCCGGGCCTGTCCGGCCGGGTGGCACCGGCTCCCGAGCCACCACGGCTACGACCACTCGGGCACCGCACCGGCCACCTTCGGCTACGGCGACCACGCCCGTCCGGCCACTTCAGTCGGTGGTGATCGGGTCGCGCCGGCTGACGATCGGGTGGATGGGGTCGTGAGGTCGTACGGCACGAACCTCCGCCCCTCCCGCGGGATCGTTCAACGGGGTGTCTTGACGTAGGTGTACGGGGCGGAGACATACGTGCTGTGATGATCCGCGGCACGCAGGGCGGCTGTGAGGCGCTCGCGCGGTTTGAGGCCGAGCCCGGCGGTGGCGTGCAGAGCTCCGAGAGCCAGGTCGTCCCCGGAGCCCACGGCGGAATATCCCTCCATGGGCTCACCGACTTGATAGTCGTCATGGATCTCGAAGAGACGCCCGTGGATGCCGACCAGGAAGACGCCTGCCTGTTCCTGCTCGGAGTCCTTGCGGGCCCATCCGCCGTCCTTGAGGCAGGCTCGGACGGCGTTGATGAAGCGCGTGGCCATGAAACGGTCGAGGTCGCCTTCGGGGTGCGGGGCCTCGAACGCATGGTGCAGGAGCTGGCCCATACGGAACGAGGTCGTGAATCCGAGTACATAGGGGCCGTTGGTGAAGACCTTCGGATCACGGCGGATCGTGAGCTGCGACCCGCTGCTGCCTGCCGAGTCGCCGGCGAGATGGACACGCCCGCGATGGACCAGGCCGACGATGACGGTCAAGTCACCACCTCCAGGGACTTGTCGGGTCCTTGTCGTCTTGCATGGCCCCGTTCTGCCCCCTGCCCGGGCGGAGCTACCACTTCCGCGAGGAGACCTGAAGGAGCGTCGACGAGGGCGCGATGGCCATGGGTGCTGTCCGCATCGGTGGCGCGCGGAGCGGACCTCGGGTCGCCCCACCCCCTCAATC
>NZ_JBXVPZ010000594.1:0-5104 GCF_057961495.1 Streptomyces sp. P5F9
CCAGCGGCCCGCACCCCCGCCCCAGCGCACCCCCGCACGGCAGCAGCGCGTACTCGTCGAGGACGTACGGCAGCACGGCGTACGACACCTTCAGCACATCCAGCTCACCGCGTTCGGCCATGCCGTTGGTGATGTCGATGTCCGCGAAGGTCACGTCGAGCGCGGGCGCGCCCGGCACCCGGCCATGGGCCCAGGCGTCGAAGACGAACGTGTCGTTCGGGCAGGGGGAGTAGGCGATCCGCAAAGGCTGCACAGGCTCGGTGAACGGGGTCATACCTGTCTCCAACTCTCCAGTACGGGCGCGCACTTCCCGAATCCCTCGGTCAGGGCCGCGAGCGCGTCGCCGATGCGCCAGGCGGCGCGGTCGCGCGGGCCGACGGGGTTGGAGACCGCGCGCAGTTCCAGGACGGGGATGCCGTGGGCGGCGGCGGCCTCGGCGACGCCGAAGCCCTCCATCGCCTCCGCGAGGGCCCGGGGGTGGCGGGCGCGGAGTTCGGCGGCGCGGGCGGCCGTTCCGGTCACCGTGGAGACGGTGAGTACGGCTCCGGTGCGGGCGCCGGCCGCGGCCGCGAGGTCTCGTACGAGTGCATTCGGCGGACGGTGGGTGACGGTGCCGAAGCCGAGTTCGGTGACCGGGAGGAAGCCGTCAGGGGTTTCCGCGCCCAGGTCGGCCGCGGTGATCTCGTCGGCGATCACGAGGGAGCCGACGGGCGCCTCGGGCTGGAAGCCGCCGGCGATCCCGGCGGACACGACGAGGGCGTACGGGGTGCCGGCGAGGGCGGTGGCGAGGGTGGTGGCCGTAGCGGCGGCGGCAGCGGCGGGACCCACCCCGGCGGCGATGACATCGACCCGGCTGTCACGCGTGAACGCCCGTGCCACCGCGTCCCGTTCGGCGGGAACGGCGGTGGCGACGAGAATCCGTACGGAGGACGGCGAAGACGCGGACGTGGTCAGGAGTCCTTCTTGAACTTGAAGGACCACAGGCCCTTGACCGTCTTGTCGCCCTCCTTGATGGAGACGACGGTCGAGTTGCCGGTCGCGCCGTACTGGGTGTTGAAGAACACGCTGCCGGGGATCGTGCGGTACGTCTTCTTGCTGGAGTCGGTCAGCGGCTGACCGTTCATCAGGATCGTCCAGCCGTTGTCGGCGATCTTCGGGTCGACACCGAAGCGCACGGTGTCGTCCGGGTCGACCGAGATCGACGTGGAGGCCTTCAGGCACTTCGCCAGGTCCGCGGTCTTCACCGCGTCGCCGTCGTTGTAGCAGGTGGCCTCGGTGTGGACCGAGTTCCTCCCGACGGTGATCGTCGAGATCGGCGTCGGCTTGTCGCACGCCGACAGGACGAGCAGTCCGGCGGAAACGGCGCCGGCGGCGGCGACGGCGCGGCGGCGTCGCACAGCGGATTGCATGGTCATGGGGCGAAGGCTATCGGGCCCGTCCAGTCCTCCCCCCACGTGGGGTGCGGCGCGGCGGGCCGGGTGGTGCGGGTTAGGCCACTCGCGGGCGTCCGCCGGCCCCGTGACGTGCCGAGGCGAGCAGCCCGCGCAGGGTGGTCAGCCAGCCCAGGGCGATGACTCCGGCGGCGAGGGTGAAGCCGAGGGCGCCGTTCAGCGGCATGACGATGCCGATCGCGCCGCCGAGCACCCAGGCCATCTGGAGCATCGTCTCGGAGCGCGCGAACGCCGAGGTGCGCACCAGCTCGGGCACGTCCCGCTGGATCAGCGCGTCCAGGGACAGCTTGGCCAGCGCCTGGCAGAACCCGGCCGCGGCGGCGAGACAGGCCACCAGGGCCGCGCCGAAGAAGATCGCCGCCGTGACCGCCGCGCCCAGCACGACCGCCATCACCGTCACGATGATGAGTTCCGGCGCCCGCTGCCGCAGCCAGGAACCGACCGCCGTACCGAGCGCGTTGCCCACGCCCGCCGAGACCGCGACTATGCCCAGCGACACGGCCGCGCTCTGCCCGGTCATCGGGTGCTCGCGCAGCAGGAACGCGAGGAAGAAGGTCAGGAAGCCCGACAGCCAGCGCAGGGCCGCGTTGGCGCCCAGCGCGTGGGTGACGGCGATGCCGACCGTGCGCAGCCCCGGCCGCTTGACCTCCCTGGGATGCGGGCCGTGCAGATGGTCCGCGTCCGCCGCGAGCAGCGCCGTGTCCTCGCCCTTGGCCGAGTCGACCTTGGGGTCCAGGGAGAACGACAGGAACGTACCGCCGACGAAGATCACGAAGGCGCCGTAGAGCGGCCAGGGGTCGCCGATGGCGTGCAGGGCGCCCGCGATCGGGGCGGCGACGCCGGTGGCGAGGAGCCCGGCGAGGGTGACTCTGGAGTTCGCCTTCACCAGCGAGATGCGGGGTGGCAGCAGCCGGGGCACCACGGCGCTTCTGACGACGCCGTACGCCTTCGAGGCGACCAGGGCGCCCAGGGCCGCCGGATACAGCTCCAGGCTGCCGCTGGCGACCGCGCCGGAGATGATCAGCGCGAGGAGGGCGCGGGCCAGCATCGCGGCGGCCATGGCGGCGCGGCGCCCGTGCGGAAGTTTGTCGAGCAGGGGCCCGATCACGGGAGCCAGGACGGTGAACGGGGCCATGGTGATCGCGAGATACAGAGCGACCCGCCCCCGGGCCTCGTCGGTCGGGACGGAGAAGAAGACCGTCGAGGCGAGGGCGACCGTGATCATCACGTCGCCGGCGCCGTTCACCGCGTGCAGTTCGATGAGCCGGCCGAGGCCCGACTCGCCCGCGCCGTGCGCGTGGGTCGCCTTGCGGATGCCGCGGGCGGTACCGGTGACGGGGAAGTGCAGGGCACGACCCATCGCGCGGACGGAACCGCTCACCCGGCCCGAACCGCCACCTCGGATGTTCCCCTTCGTGCCACCGATCCCGGTGGCGCCTTGGGGCGACCTCGCGGCTGCCACCCCGTCATAGTGCCCCGAGAACGGCGTGAGTAGTGCGGTTACCGCACGTATGGAGGCGTACGGAAGTGGATTCTGGGCCGTTCCACAGGTCTCCGGCCGACCGTCCTACGGGTTTCCGGATGACCGCCGCGCAGCGCCCAAGGGGCCGTCGGTGTGGGCGCATGGCGCGGGAGAAGGTAGCGTGCGTAGCGCGCCGTGGCGATTGTTCTCGGCCGCGCGCCTCTCGGCCATCCCGCAGAATGGATGGTGTAGGCGTGCCCGAGCGCGATCGGGCGCGGACGTCGACGCGGCCCTCCACCAGTGCCCCCAAGGGCCTGGTACATGTCTTTCAGCCGCTCCGTCCGCTCCCTTCGCCACACCAGGCGCACCCGTGAGACGGCGTAGGAGAGAAGCGATACCTGTGAGCGCAGCGACCACGCGAAGCCGCACCCCCGACCGCCTGTGCGCCGAGGCCGTCGACCTCGCCCGTGCCGCAGCCGAGGAGGCCGCCGCACCCGGCGTGGTCGGCGAGCACGCCGGCTTCGAATCCGACGGCGACCGGGTGGTCACGCACTTCTTCGAATGCAAGGAGTTCGGCTACCGGGGCTGGCGCTGGGCGGTGACGGTCGCGAGGGCGTCCCGCGCGAAGCTGGTGACTCTGGACGAGGTCGTCCTGCTCCCAGGCCCGGACTCGCTCCTGGCCCCCGAATGGGTCCCGTGGAGCGAACGCCTCCGCCCCGGCGACATGGGCCCCGGCGACCTGCTCCCCACCGACGCGGAGGACCTCCGCCTGGAGCCCGGCTACACGGGCGAGGACGAGCCCCCGCCGAACTCCGCGGTCTCGGAGGAGATGGCGGAGCTGGTGGAGTCGGAGGACGCGGAGGTGACGGCGGGAGCGCCGTCGGCTCTACCCGTCGCGCCGACCCGGGGCTCGATCGCGGCGGTGGCCGAGGAACTGGGCATCCGCCGCGCCAGGGTCCTCTCCCGCTACGGCCTCCACGTCGCCGCCGACCGCTGGGAGGACGGCTTCGGCCCGAAGACCCCGATGGCCCAGGCGGCCCCGGCGGCCTGCGTCAGCTGCGGCTTCCTGGTCGCGATCGGCGGCTCCCTGGGCCAGGCGTTCGGAGTCTGCGCGAACGAGTTCTCCCCGGCGGACGGCCACGTCGTGTCCCTGTCCTACGGCTGCGGCGGCCACTCGGAAGCGGCCATCATGCCCAAACCGCCCCAGCCTCCGGCCCATGTGATCGACGAGACGATGGTGGACCCGTTCCCGCTGCGGCCTGCGGCGGATTCGGGGTCGGTGTCGGTGGGCATGGACGGGGATTCCGCGGAGCTGGGGCACTCGTAGAGGTGTGCCGGTCGGTTCACGGCTTGGGCTGGCCGGTGCCCCTGTCTTCTCCGTAGCGCGGCAGGTTGTCCGTGGAGATCGTCCAGTCGCCGATGGTGACGTCCTCGCCGTAGACGAAGTCCTTGCGGGTGGCGTAGCGGGGGCCGTCGGGGGTGGCGTGGATGTCGGTGAGGACGGCGCCCTCGCCCGTGCGGGGGTCGAAGATCACGTAGACGGGAATGCCGAGCAGGGGATAGTCACGCATCTTGCTCACCCAGTCGTTGTCCGGGTTGGAGCGTGACACGACTTCGATGGCGGCGATGAGCGTATGTGGGTCGAACGCACCGTCGCCCTCCATGTCCGCCATGGCGATCACCATCACATCGGGGTGACGCATGATGCCCTCGGCCGCGGCCTCCACGTCCGGCTCCCCCGTGTGGGCCACGAGTTCCTCCGGCATGACCTTCTCAAGGCGCTTCCGGAGGTGCAGCACGGTGAGTTCGTGCGGCTTCACGGGCGCCATCATGTCGTGGACGATCCCTTCCTTGGTGATCTCGAATTTGCCCGGGATGGTGTCGTCCATGGACTCAAGGAAGTCCCTCATGGCCCGGTAGAAGTGGGAAGCGCCCTGCTGCGCGTTGTCCGAGGCGATGGTCATGGCGCTCGCTCCTCGTCTGTGCCTGGGGGCAAGGATCGTCCCCTTCATGCTAGGTGGCCCCTGGAAGATCGGTTCGGCAGCCATGGCAGCGTCCTGGGATAGGTGAGCGGAAGGCGCGGTCGCAGCCTTCGCAGTTCTGGAGCGGGTGCCGTACGGCTGGTGGTGGTGCCGGAGCCCGGAACGGTGGTGGGGGCGGGAGTTGGGCGCTCAGGCGGTGGGCCAGGAGG
>NZ_JBXVPZ010000595.1:0-5104 GCF_057961495.1 Streptomyces sp. P5F9
CCCCCCGCGTCACAACCCCAGTCGCGCCAGCGCCTTCTCCCCGTCCAGCGCGCAGGAACCGTCCCCCGCCGCCGTCCAGGCCGCAGCGCAGAGCGCCCGGAGCCCGTCCAAGGGCTCGCCCTCACCGTCGAGTTCCAGCCGGTCACGGCCCGCCGTCGCCGTCCAGCCACCGCACCGGAAGCCGTCTCCCGCCCCGGTGACCTCGGGCTGCCCGGTGAGCATGCCCCGCAGATCGGCGTCGACGTACGTCGGCCGGTGCTGCGGCGGCGCGGCGAGGAGCTGAGCGCCGTCGGTCACACCGGTCAGGACGAGCAGGGAATCCACCTCCCCGTTGAACGCCCCCTCGATGTCCGTGTCCAGCCGGTCACCCACGACCAACGGTCGCGCGGCGCCCGTCCGCAGGATCGTCTCCTTGTGCATGGGCGGCAACGGCTTGCCGGCCACCTGCGGCTCGGCCCCGGTCGCTATCCGTACGACCTCCACCGCCGCGCCGTTGCCCGGCGCGATGCCGCGCGCGCTCGGGATCGTCAGGTCGGTGTTGGACGCGAACCACGGCACCCCGCGCGCGATGGCGTAACTGGCCTCCGCGAACCGGCCCCAGGCCAGGTCGGGGCCGCCGTAGCCCTGCACGACCGCGACCGGCTCGTCGTCCGCCGAGTCGACGGGCTCAAGCCCGCGCTCACGCAATGCGACCCGCAGTCCCTCGCCGCCGATCACCAGCACGCGGGAGCCCGTCGGCACCTGCTCGCTGATCAGCCGGGCGACGGCCTGCGCGGAGGTGATGACGTCGTAGGCCCCGGTCGGTATGCCCAGCTCGGTGAGGTGCTCGGCCACGGCATCCGGCGTCCGCAGAGCGTTGTTGGTGACGTAGGCCAGACGCATGCCGCCCGCGCGGGCGGTGGCGAGCGAGTCGACCGCGTGGGAGATCGCGTTGCCCCCCGCGTACACCACTCCGTCCAGATCGAGCAGCGCCGTGTCGTACGCCTCGCTCAGGGCCCGTCCACTGCCGTCGGGGCTCGTCCTGACGCTCTGGCTCATTCCACATCGCTCCTCGTTCGATCGCTTTCACCCGATCATCCCGCATGCCACTGACACACGTACGATGCCGGGATGAACACCGCAGGTCACTCGGAAGCAACGGAGCGCCGAGGCCTGGAACTCACCCCGTTCCGAGGCCTTCGCTACGACCCCGACCTGGTCGGCAGCCTGGCCGCCGTGACGTCCCCGCCGTACGACGTGGTCGTACGCCCCGACGGCCTGCACCACCTCCAGGACGCCGACCCGCACAACATCGTCCGGCTGATCCTCCCGCAGGCCGTCACCCCGAGTGCCCGCAACGAACAGGCCGCCGACACCCTGCACCGCTGGCTCTCCGAGGGAGTCCTCACCACGGACCCCGAGCCCGGCCTGTACGTCTATGAACAGCGCGACGGCAACGGCCTGTTGCAACGCGGCGTCATCGGCGCCCTGCGCCTGTCGGACCCGTCGGAGGGTGTGGTCCTGCCGCACGAGGACGTCATGCCGCATGTGGTCGCCGACCGCGCGGCCCTCATGCGCGCCACCTCCGCGAACCTCGAACCCCTGCTCCTGACCTACCGGGGCAACGGCACACCGGCCGACACGACGACGGTGGTCGAGCGCATCGCCGAGGACCCCGCACTCCTGTCGACGACCACGGAGGACGGCTACAGCCACCGCCTCTGGTCGGTCACCGACCCCACCGACCTGGCCCGCATCCAGACGGACCTCGCTCACCACCAGGCCCTGATCGCCGACGGCCATCACCGCTGGGCGACCTACCGACGTCTACGCGCGGAGCATCCCTCCCCCAGCCCCTGGGACTACGGCCTTGTCCTCCTCGTCGACACGGCCCGCTACCCGCTCCGCGTCCGCGCGATCCACCGCCTCCTGCACGGCGTCCCGGTGTCCGACGCCCTGGCGGCCCTCGACGGCCTGTTCCGCGTCCAACACCTGGAAGTACCCCTCGCGGAAGCCCTGGAGAACCTCGCCGACGCGGCCTGCGCGGGCAACGCCTTCCTCCTCGCCGGCGACGGCGCCTTCCACCTGGTCGACCACCCGGACCCGGACCTCCTGGCCCGTACGATCCCGGCCGACCGCCCCGCGGCCTGGCGCACCCTGGACGCGACGGTCCTGCACGCCACCCTCCTGGACCACGTCTGGCACATCCCCGAGGACGACCCGGCCCACATCGCCTACATCCACGACACCGCCGCCACGGTCCGCAAGGCCGAACACGACGGCGGTACGGCGGTGTTGATGCACCCCGTCCGCGAGGAAGTCGTACGCGACCTGGCCCGCCAGGGCGTCACGATGCCCCGCAAGTCGACGTCCTTCGGCCCTAAGCCGGCCTCGGGACTGGTGCTGCGCGCGCTGTACGTCTGAGACACAACCACCAACGCCGGAGACGCGAAAGGGCGGGACCCCAGGTGCTGGGTCCCGCCCTTGTCACTTCACTGACGTAGGTCAGTTCTTGTCATCGTCTTCGTCGTCTTCGTCTTCTTCTTTAAGAAGGACATCTTCCTTGGCGACGTCTTCCTTGGTCTCGGCCGCGGCTTCGGCCTCGTCCGCGTCGTCGTCCTCGATGTCGTCGTCCTCGTCCTCGTCGTCCAACTCGTCGACTACGGAGACGTCGTCCTGAGACTCGACCTCGTCGTCGACCTCGGTGTCGCTGTCGTCCTCGTCCTCGACGAACGCGTCGACGAACTCGACACCGTCCATCTCGGCGAGCCGGTCCGACGCGTCCGTGCTGCCGTCCTTGTCGGACTCCACGGCCTTGGCGAACCACTCCCGCGCCTCGCCCTCACGCCCGGCGGCGAGCAGGGCGTCGGCGTAGGCGTACCGCAGTCGCGCGGTCCACGGCTGCACGGTGTTCGAGGCCAGCTCCGGGCTCTGCAAAGTGACGATGGCCGCGTCGAGCTGGTCCATGTCACGCCGGGCACCGGCCGCGACGAGCCGCATCTCGACCTGCCCGGCCTTGTCGAGCTTGTGCACCTCGGCGGCCCCGGCCATCTCCAGCGCCTTCTCGGGCCGCCCGAGCCCACGCTCGCAGTCGGCCATCACGGGCCACAGGTCCACGCTGCCGGTCATCCGCCGCGCGGCCCGGAACTCGGCCAGCGCCTCGCTGTACTTCTGGTTCGCGTACGCGGCGAACCCGGCCGCCTCACGTACGGCGGCGACGCGCGACGCCAGACGCAGGGCGATCTTGGAGTAGGCGTAGGCGCCCTCGGGGTCCTCGTCGATGAGCCGGGCGACCATCACCAGGTTCTTGGAGACGTCCTCCGCGAGCCCCTTCGGCAGACTCATCAGCTCCTGGCGTACGTCCTTGTCGATCTCCTCGCCGGTGACGTCCTCGGGGATCGGCAGCCGCTTGATCGGCTCGCGGTCACGCTCCCGCTCGTCACGGAACCGGCTGCCGCCACCACGCCGATCGTCGCCCCGACGGTCGTCACGCCGGTCATCGCGGCGGTCGTCACGCCGGAACGCCGGTCGCTCATCGCGGCGGAACCCTCCGCGCTCGCCACCGCGGTCATCGCGACGGGGACCGGACGGCCGGTCGTCACGGCGCGGACCAGCGGGCCGGTCATCACGACGCGGACCGGCGGAACGGTCGTCACGGCGGGGGTAGCTGCCACGGTCACCGCGGTCGTCGTCACGCCGGAAGGCAGGACGCTCGCCTCGATTGTCACGGTCGTCACGGCGGAACGGCGGACGCTCGCCACGGCTGTCGTCACGCCGGAAGGCAGGACGATCCCCACCACGGTCATCACGACGCGGACCGGACGGCCGGTCGTCACGGCGGGGGTAGCTGCCACGGTCACCACGGTTGTCGTCACGCCGGAAGGCGGGACGGTCACCGTCACGGCGGTCGTCCCTACGGTCATCACGGCGGAAGGGCGGACGCTCGCCACCCCGGTTGTCGCTTCGGTTGTCTCGGTTGTCGCTGCGGTCGCCACGGCGGAACGGCGGACGCTCACCACGGCTGTCGTCACGCCGGAAGGCCGGACGATCCCCACCACGGTCATCACGACGCGGACCGGACGGCCGGTCGTCACGACGAGGAGCCGCGGAACGGTCGTCACGTCCCCGGTAGCCACCGCGATCGCCACTGCCACGGTCGTCGCTACGGCGGTCATCGCGCCGGTCGTCGCGGCGGGGGTAGCTGCCACGGTCACCGCGGTCGTCGTCACGCCGGAAACCGCCACTGCCACCGCGGTTGTCGTCCCGGCGGAACGGCGGACGCTCGCCCCGGCTGTCATCGCGCCGGAAACCACCGCGATCGCCTCGATTGTCGTCGCGACGCTCACCACCACGGTTGTCGCTGCGGTCGTCACGACGGAACGCGGGCCGCTCACCACGGTTGTCGTCCCGACGGAAGCCACCGGGACGGCCTCCGCGCTCGCCACCGCGGTCATCGCGACGGGGACCGGAGGGCCTGTCGTCACGGCGCGGACCGGCGGGCCGGTCATCGCGACGCGGACCGGCGGGCCGGTCATCGCGACGCGGACCGGCGGGCCGGTCATCGCGACGCGGGCCGGCGGAACGGTCGTCACGCCCACGGAAACCACCGCGATCGCCACCGCCGCCGCTGCCGGTACCGCCACTGCCACGGTCGTCGCGGCGAGGTGCGCCGCCGCGGTTGTCGTCGCGACGGCCGTAGCCACCGCGATCGCTGCTGCCGCCGCGGTCGTTTCCTCGATCGTTGCTACGGCTCGGGCCTCCGCGGTACCCGCCACGGTCGCCGCGGTCACCACTGTCCCGTCGCCGCTCCTCGCGCTCGGGTCGGTCCTCGGGAGAGTTGGTGGACATCGGTGACTCCTGTCTTCGGTACCGCAAGTCATTCTCGCGCAACCAGCTACTCGGCGCGCTCCGGACTGTGTTTCTGAAAGTTTCTGGAAAAACAAAAGGACCCCTGGTCCCAGCGTGAACGCTGGGACCAGGGGTCCTCCAAATATTGTTCGGCGGCGTCCTACTCTCCCACAGGGTCCCCCCTGCAGTACCATCGGCGCTGTAAGGCTTAGCTTCCGGGTTCGAAATGTAACCGGGCGTTTCCCTCACGCTATGACCACCGAAACCCTATGAAACA
>NZ_JBXVPZ010000596.1:0-5084 GCF_057961495.1 Streptomyces sp. P5F9
CGCCGAGGGTGCGTGGCCGGGCGGGGGCCCGAGCCGCAACTCGGCCGCCGGAGGCGCGTCATCGGGCAGGGAGGCGAGCCGTGGCTCCGCCGCCGACGCGCCTCCTCCGGGCGCCGGCCGGCCCATCGCCGCAGGCTCTACGGCCGGCTCTGCCGCGGCCTGTCCCATCGGATCCCGGGCCGCCCGGGCCGTCAGCCGTATGTCCGCGATGTCCGCATCCAGCGCGTACCGCCCCGTCGCCAGCGTCGCCGTCGACTCGCCGGAGGCCAGTGCGGGCAACAGCCGCTTGGCCGGGGCGGAGTCGTCCAGGGCGGTCAGCAGCGTCGCCGCCGCGACCGTCTCGACCAGCGGCCCCGGAACCGCGTGCCGCCCCAACTCCACGAACGCCACGGCGAGTTCGACCAGCCGGGGCCCCAACCCCTCGTACGCCTCCGGCACCGCCAGTGCGAACACCCCCGCCCCCGCGATACGGCGCCACAGCGCCCGCCCGCTCGCGTGCTCGCCGCGGCTCCAGGACCGTACGACCGACGGAGTGTCCGCCGCCGTCAGCATCGCGTTCAACGAGGCGGCGAAGGCCCGCTGTTCGGGGTCGAGGAGGAAGCGCATCAGCGGCGGCCCTTCGGCAGGCCGAGCAGGCGCTCGGCGATGATGTCGCGCTGGATCTCGTTCGTACCGGCGTAGATGGGACCCGCGAGTGAGAAGACATAGCCCTCGGTCCAGTCGGTGTCCGCCAACTCGCCTTCCTCACCCAGTAGTTCGAGGGCCGTCTCGTGCAGCGCGATGTCGTACTCGGACCAGAAGACCTTGTTCAGGCTGGACTCCGGGCCGATGGATTCGCCGTCGAGGAAACGGGAGGCGTTGGCGTAGGTGAAGAGCTGGTAGGCGCGGGCGCCGATCACGGCGTCGGCCACCTGGTCGCGTAGCTCTGGTGAACTACCTTGTGCCCGCCAGAGGTTGAGGAGACGGTCGGCGGATGCCAGGAAGCGGCCGGGGGAGCGGAGGGTGAGGCCGCGTTCGTTGCCGGCGGTCGACATGGCGACCCGCCAGCCCTGGCCCGGCTCGCCGATGACGTCCTCGTCGGGGACGAACACCTCGTCCAGGAACAGCTCGGCGAAGGCGGGCTTGCCGTCGAGGCGGCCGATCGGGCGGACCGTGACGCCGGGCGCGCGCAGGTCGAACATCAGGTAGGTGAGGCCCTGGTGAGGCTTCGGGGTGTCCGGCTCGCTGCGGAACAGGCCGAACGCGCGGTCCGCGAAGGCCGCGCGTGACGACCACGTCTTCTGGCCGCTCAGCAGCCAGCCCCCGCCGGTGCGCACCGCCCGTGAGGTCAGCGACGCCAGGTCCGAACCCGCCTCCGGTTCCGACCACGCCTGCGCCCACACCACCTCGCCGGTCGCCATCGAGGGCAGCACACGCGCGCGTTGCTCCCGTGTGCCGTGGTCGAAGAGGGTCGGGGCGAGCAAGTTGATGCCGTTCTGGCCGACCCGGCCCGGGGCGCTCGCCGCGTAGTACTCCTCCTCGAAGACCAGCCACCGCACGATGTCCACGCCCCGGCCGCCGTACTCCTCCGGCCAGGACACCACCGACCAGCGGTCCGCGGCGAGTTGGGCCTCCCAGGCGCGGTGCGCGGCGAAGCCCGCCCCGGTTTCGAGGGAGGGGAGGGGCTCGGCCGGCACGTGTGCGCGCAGCCAGGCGCGGGCCTCGGCGCGGAACGCCTGCTGGTCGGGCGTGAAGCGGAGGTCCATCGCGACCGTCCTCCCTCGGCAATCCTTCCCTAACAAGTGTTTGGTAGGTTAGCGTGGGCCCATGACAGGCGTCGAGAGTCCGGCATACGTCCCCGGGCACGGGCTGCTGAAGGGGCGCACAGCCGTCGTCACCGCCGCCGCCGGCGCGGGCATCGGCGGGGCCACCGCGCGCCGCTTCCTTCAGGAAGGCGCGCGCGTGCTCATCAGCGACGCGCACACGCGGCGGCTGAAGGAGTACGAGGCCGAGCTGGCCGGGGAGTTCGGGTCGGAGTCGGTCGCCGCGCTGCCGTGCGATGTCACCGACGAGGCGCAGGTGCAGGGGCTGTTCGACGCGGCCGTCGCCGCGCACGGACGCCTCGACGTCGTCGTCAACAACGCGGGCCTGGGCGGCACTTCGGACCTAGTCGACATGACCGACGAGCAGTGGTCGAAGGTGCTGGACGTGACCTTGAACGGCACGTTCCGGTGCACCCGGGCGGCCCTGCGCGCGATGCGTGGGAGCGGCGGCGGGGTGATCGTCAACAACGCCTCCGTCGTCGGCTGGCGCGCCCAGGCCGGACAGGCGCACTACGCGGCGGCCAAGGCGGGCGTGATGGCGCTGACCCGGTGCGCGGCGATCGAGGCCGCCGCGTACGGGGTGCGGATCAACGCGGTCTCGCCGAGCCTCGCCATGCACCCGCACCTGGTGAAGGTGACGACACCGGAGCTGCTGGCCGAACTCACCGCGCGCGAGGCCTTCGGGCGGTACGCGGAACCCTGGGAGGTGGCCAACGTGATCGTGTTCCTGGCCTCGGACTACTCCTCGTACATGACCGGCGAGGTCGTCTCCGTGAGCAGCCAGCATGCGTAGCGGCGCGAGAGGCCCGACAAGGGGTCGCGCGATAGGCCGGGGCCGGGGCACGACAATGGGTCCGTGCCGACCAAGAAGAAGCCCCCGGTGACCGCCGCTCCGGCCCGCCGTCGTGAACTCCTCGACACGGCGGCCGAGGTCTTCGCCGAGCAGGGGTACAACGCCACCACCGTACGGAAGATCGCCGACCACGCGGGCATGCTCGCGGGCAGCCTCTACTACCACTTCGACTCCAAGGAATCGATGCTGGAGGAGATCCTGCGCACCTTCCTCGACGAGCTGTGGGGCGGCTACGACACCGTCCTGGACGCCGAGTTCGGGCCGCGCGAGACCTTGGAGGCCCTGGTCACCGAGTCGTTCCGGGAGATCGACCGGCACCGCGCCGCCGTCGCGATCTACCAGAAGGAGAGCAAGCACCTGGTCGCGCAGGAGCGGTTCGCGTTCCTCGCCGAGTCGCAGCGCAAGTTCGAGAAGGCGTGGCTGTCCACGCTGGAGCGCGGGGTCGCCGCCCAGGTCTTCCGGGCCGACCTCGACGTCCGGCTCACCTACCGGTTCGTCCGGGACACGGTGTGGGTCGCCGCGTCCTGGTACCGGCCTGGCGGACAGCACAGCGCCGAGGAGATCGCCCGGCAGTACCTTTCGATGGTCCTCGACGGGATCGCCGTACGCACATAACTCACGGGTCTGGATGGGGAGTTGACATGGCCGAGGCCTATATCGTCGAAGCGGTCCGTACGCCCGTCGGGCGGCGCGGGGGAGGGCTGAGCGGGGTGCATCCCGCCGACCTCGGGGCGCATGTCCTCAAGGCACTGGTCGCCCGCTCGGGGATCGATCCCGCCGCCGTCGAGGACGTCGTCTTCGGGTGCCTGGACGCGGTGGGGCCGCAGGCCGGGGACATCGCGCGGACCGCTTGGCTGGCGGCCGGGCTGCCCGAGGAGGTGCCGGGCGTGACGGTGGACCGGCAGTGCGGGTCCTCGCAGCAGGCCGTGCACTTCGCGGCGCAGGGCGTGCTGTCCGGCACCCAGGACCTCGTTGTCGCGGGCGGCGTCCAGAACATGTCCCTCATCCCCATCGCCTTCGCCTCCCGCCAGGCCGCCGAACCGCTCGGCCTCACCGACGGCCCCTTCGCGGGCAGCGAGGGCTGGCGCGCGCGGTACGGGACACGGCCGGTGAACCAGTTCGCCGGGGCCGAGATGATCGCCGCGAAGTGGGGGATCAGCAGGCAGGACCAGGAGGAGTTCGCCCTCCGCTCGCACCGGCGTGCCCTGCGCGCGATCGACGAGGGCCGCTTCGAACGGGAGACGGTGCCCTACGGCGCGGTCGCGGTCGACGAGGGCCCGCGCCGGGACACCTCGCTGGAGAAGATGGCCGGCCTGAAACCGGTCGTCGACGGCGGCACCATCACCGCCGCGTGCTCCTCCCAGGTCTCCGACGGCGCGGCGGCGATGCTCCTCGCCTCGGAACGGGCGGTGCGGGAACACGGGTTGACGCCCCGCGCCCGCGTCCACCACCTCTCCGTCCGCGGGGAGGACCCGATCCGCATGCTCTCGGCTCCCATCCCGGCCACCGCCCACGCCCTGAAGAAGACCGGCCTCTCCATCGACGCCATCGACCTCGTCGAGATCAACGAGGCCTTCGCGCCCGTCGTCCTCGCCTGGCTTAAGGAGACGGGCGCGGACCCGGAGAAGGTCAACGTCAACGGCGGCGCGATCGCCCTCGGCCACCCGCTCGGCGCGACCGGCGTCAAGCTCATGACCACCCTCCTGCACGAACTGGAGCGCACCGGCGGCCGGTTCGGCCTCCAGACCATGTGCGAGGGCGGCGGCCAGGCCAACGTGACGATCATCGAACGGCTCTGATCGGGCAGGGCGGTTCAAAGGCGGTTCAGGAGTCGGCCCGGACCAGCGTCCACAGCACCTCCTCGGCCTGCTTCATCACCCGTGCCACCAACTCCGCACACGACGGCAGGTCGTCGATCACGCCGGCGACCTGGCCGGAGGCCATCACCCCCAGATCCGTGCGCCCGTCCACCATCGACGCCTTCAGCAGCATCGGCGTGTTCGCGGCCAGCAGTATCTGGCTCCAGGTCAGCTCCTTGCCGTGCTTCATGGCGAGGCCGTCGCGGATCATCCGGCGCCAGGTCAGGCCGGACAGCCGGCGGAAGCCCGCCGCTCGGCGTATCGCCTGGAACAGGGTTCTCGTCCGGCCGGAGTTCTCCAGGGCGTCGACCAGTTCCGTGCGGAGCATGCGGTGGGGGAGGCCGTCGACCGCCCTGGTGACCGTGACGTCCTTGACCGTCGCCGCCAGATACGCCGCCTTCACCGCGTCCGGGACCGTCGAGTCCGAGGTGAGGAGGAACCGGGTGCCCATGGCGACGCCCGCCGCCCCGTAGGCAAGCGCCGCGACCAGTCCCCGCCCGTCGAAGAAGCCGCCGGCCGCGATGACCGGTATGTCCACCGCGTCCACGACCTGCGGCAACAACACCGTGG
>NZ_JBXVPZ010000597.1:0-5066 GCF_057961495.1 Streptomyces sp. P5F9
GGTATGTCTGGGGCTGCTCCGGAAGATCGGGGAGCGGTCCGGTCAGGCCTGGGACTGCTCGGGAGTCAGGTCGGGGGCCTGGCCTGGGCCGACAGACGAAGGGTGCGGTCCGGTTCGGGACGGTGCGAGAGGTTCGCCGGAGGCCCTCAGGGACCGACCGGATGCCTCTCGGCGACCGGTTTGGGTGGGCCGGTGGGTGGCTGGTAGCCTGGGTGGCTGCGCCTCGCCCCTGACCGGTATCTCCGCTCGGTGCGAGACACACCCCAAGAAAAATCATCGGCCCGGGACCCGTGCGGCCCCGTGCCAGAACCTGCAAAGGCTCATTCGTGGCGAACATCAAGTCCCAGATCAAGCGGATCAAGACCAACGAGAAGGCTCGGCTGCGCAACAAGGCCGTCAAGTCCTCCCTGAAGACCGCGATCCGCAAGGCCCGCGAAGCCGCTGCCGCGGGTGACGTCGAGAAGGCCACCGAGTACCAGCGCGCTGCCGCGCGTCAGCTCGACAAGGCCGTCGCGAAGGGCGTCATCCACAAGAACCAGGCCGCCAACAAGAAGTCGGCGCTTGCTTCCAAGGTCACCGCGCTCCAGGGCTGATCCTCCGCACTTGCCTCGGCCCGCACTCGCGCGGACCGGACCAGTAGCAATCCACCGTGAGGACAACGTCGAGCCCTCTACCTCGATTCACGGACAGACATCGTGGTCGCCACGCCACGTACAGTGCCCCCGGACCCACTTCGGGGGCATTGCTGTTTCCCGGGGCGCTCGCGCCGCTCGCGAGTTGAGGCGGAGTTGAGGCGGAGACGGGGTCAGACCTGACCCCGGGACCGGGCCGCCCGGGCGATCGTGACGACCGCCTTCTCCAACGCGTACTCCGGATCGTCCCCACCGCCCTTCACTCCCGCGTCCGCCTCGGCCACCGCCCGCAGCGCGACGGAGACCGCGTCCGGTGTCCACCCCCGCATCTGCTGCCGTACCCGGTCGATCTTCCACGGCGGCATCCCCAGCTCACGCGCCAGATCCGCCGGCCGTCCCCCGCGCGCGGACGACAGCTTCCCGATCGCCCGCACCCCCTGCGCCAGCGCGCTGGTGATCAGCACCGGCGCCACCCCGGTGGACAACGACCACCGCAACGCCTCCAGCGCCTCCGCCGCCCGCCCCTCCACGGCCCGGTCCGCGACCGTGAAGCTCGACGCCTCGGCCCGCCCCGTGTAGTACCGCCCGACGACCGCCTCGTCGATGGTCCCCTCGATGTCGGCGACCAACTGGGAGACCGCGGACGCCAGTTCCCGCAGATCACTGCCGAGGGAGTCGACCAGCGCCTGGCAGGCCTCCGGCGTGGCCGATCTCCCGGTCGCCCGGAACTCACCCCGCACGAACGCCAGCCGGTCCGCCGGCTTCGTCATCTTCGGGCAGGCCACCTCCCGCGCCCCGGCCTTGCGCGCGGCATCGAGCAGCCCCTTGCCCTTGACCCCGCCGGCGTGCAACAGCACCAGCGTGATCTCCTCGGCGGGCGCACCGAGGTACGCCTTCACGTCCTTGACCGTGTCCGCGGACAGATCCTGCGCATTGCGTACGACCACGACCTTGCGCTCCGCGAAGAGCGACGGGCTGGTCAACTCGGCGAGCGTGCCGGGCTGCAGCTGGTCGGAAGTCAGGTCACGTACGTCCGTGTCGGCGTCGGAGGCCCGAGCAGCGGCCACCACCTCCCGCACGGCACGGTCGAGCAGGAGGTCCTCCTGGCCCACGGCAAGCGTCACCGGGGCGAGAGGGTCGTCATTCGCAGTCTTCCTGGCCATTGCGTAAAGCATCGCACGCGCCACTGACAACACGTCCCGCGTGCCGGGGTCGGACGGGGGTGCGGTCGCGGGTTCGGGTTCGGTCGCGGGTTCGGGTTCGCGTGCGAGTGCGGGTTTCCGTTCGGGTTCGGGTGCGAGTGTGACCGTAGAGTCCGCCGCCGCTACGGCTCCTCGCGCCAGCCGTCCCACTCCCCCGCGAACGCGTCCAGCTCCGCGGGGTCGAGCCGCCCGTCCTCGTCCCGCAGGACGAGCAGCCACTGCGCGTCCTCGGCATCGTCCTCACCGGCCAGCGCGTCCCGCACCAGCCGCGGCTCCTCGTCGAGCGCGAACCGCTCCCCGAGCACCTCCGCCGCCTCCTGAGCCGCGTCACGGTCGGGCAGCACCAGCACATGTCTCACATCGCTCACGGGGACATTTTCCGGTACGGCGGCAGGCTCACGCGAACTCACCCCGGGCCCGTCCGGGGTCGTGCGTGCCTACGCGGATTCACGCACCGTCGGCACCACCCCCAGCTCGATCCCGAACCGCTCCCGGTACACCGCCAACACCTCCTCGTCCGTGGTCAGTTCACGTACGTCCCGCGTCCCGTCCGCCCCCGTCACCGTCAGACCGCGACCGCTGAGCGTGACCCGCCCACCGTCGTCCGTGAGCCGTGAGCAGACCAGTGACCGAGTGAAGTGCGACGCGGGCGAGGTGCTGTGCCACCACGCTCCGGCCACGAAGTCACCGAGCACCCGGGGCCGCACCTCCAGCCGGTACTCGGGCCGTCCGTTCCGCACCACGTCCAGGTCGGTCGCCTCCCCCGCACCCGCTCCGGATGCCCCGGCCGCATCCGGTCCCGACGCGACGACCCTGAACGTGCCACCGGGATCCTTCTGTTCACCCCGCTCCTCGAAGGCCAGCGGGTAGTGGCTGTGCGTCCCGAAGCCCACGTCGGCCAGCCACGTGCCCCCGTCCACCGTCCGCACCCGGAGTGCGAGATGGTCGTACGGAATCCCCGTCCGCCCCTCGTCCCCGTACACCCGCGCCGCGAGCAGCGCGACGTCGAAGCCCAGCGCGGTGAGCAACGCGCCGAACAATCCGTTCAGTTCGTAGCAGAACCCGCCCCTGCCCGCGCCCACCACCTTGTCCAGCAGCCGGTTCTCCTCCAGCACGATCTCCTCTCCCAGATGGATCGACAGATTCTCGAACGGCACGGTCTGCAGATGGCGCAGATGCAGCTCGCGGAGGACGTCGACGGTGGGCGACGCCGGGCGCTGGACTCCCAGCCGGCGGAGACAGGCATCAACCTGTGCGGGATTCATGCCCTCAGTCTCGCGCCACCCGCAGCCCGTCTCCTTCCCCGCTCACCGCCAACGCCCCGTCCACATCCGTCCGCAGGACCACCGCGCCCATGGCCCGCAGCGCCGCGACCGTGCTGGGGGCGGGGTGCCCGTAGGTGTTGTTCTCTCCGCAAGAGATCAACGCCAGACGCGGGGCCACCCTGCGTATCAGGTCCGGATCCTGGTAGGCCGAGCCATGATGGGCGACTTTGAGTACGTCCACGCCTCCCAGCAACGCGGCCGCCGGTGATCTCAACAGCTCCTGCTGGGCCGGGGGTTCGAGGTCCCCGAGCAACAGCAGCCGCAGGCCGGCCGTCCGTACCAGCAGGGCGACGCTCGCGTCGTTCGGCCCGTCCGGGTCCGGCGCCGGGCGCGGTGGGGGCCACAGCACCTGCCAGGACAGCGGACCGGTGCGTCGCTGTTCCCCGGCTACCGCCTGGATGATCGGGATGTGCCGTTCCGCCGCCGCCCTCCGTACGGACTCGACCTGGTCCGCGGGCTCTTCGAAGGACGTCGTCTCGATCGCGCCCACCGAGCGGCCCCGCAGCACCCCGGGCAGCCCCGCGACGTGGTCGGCGTGGAAGTGGGTCAGTACGACGAGCGGAATCCTGGTGATGCCGAGCGTGCGCAGGCACTGGTCGACCAGCTTCGGATCGGGCCCGGCGTCCACCACCACACCGGTGTCCTTGCCCGCCGCGAGCACCGTCGCGTCACCCTGACCGACATCACACATCGCGAATCTCCAACCCGGCGGCGGCCACCCCGTGATCACCCGGGTCAACGGCGCCGGCGCCACCACGATCAGCAGCAGCGACAACCCGCAGACACCGCACAGCCAGGGGTGCTTCAACAGCCGCCGCCCGACCAGCACGAGGGCCGCGACAGCGAGCGCAAGCAGCAATGCTCCGGTCCAGCTGCCCGGCCAGTCCACTCCCCCACCGGGCAGCGCCGCGCCGGTCCGGGCGACGTCCGCGATCCACCCGGCGGGCCAACTCGCGCCCCAGGCAAGGACCTTGGCCACCGGCATCGCCACCGGTGCCGTCGCCAGCGCCGCGAAGCCCAGCACCGTGGCCGGTGCGACGGCGATCTCCGCGAGCAGATTGCACGGCACCGCCACCAGACTGACCCGCGCCGACAGCACGGCCACGACCGGCGCGCACAACGCCTGAGCGGCGGCAGCGGCGGCCAGCGCCTCGGCCAGCCGCGGCGGAACCCGGTGCCGACGCAGCGTCTCGCACCAGCGCGGCGCGAGCGTGAGCAGGGCACCGGTGGCCAGCACGGAGAGCAGAAAGCCGTAACTCCGGGCCAGCCACGGGTCGTAGAGCACCAGCAGCAGTACGGCCGTCGCCAGCGCCGGGATCAGTGATCTGCGGCGCCCGGTCGCCAGGGCGAGCAGCGCGACGGCACCGCAGGCCGCGGCCCGCAGCACGCTCGGGTCGGGGCGGCACACGACGACGAACCCGAGCGTGAGCACCCCGCCGAGCAGTGCGGTCGCCCGGAGGGAGATGCCCAACCGCGGTGCCAGACCCCGGCGTTCGATGTGCTGGGCGAGACCGGGTGGTCCGATGAGGAGGGCGAGCAGGATGGTGAGGTTGCTTCCGGAGACGGCCAGGGTGTGCGCGAGGTCGGTCTCCTTGAACGCCTCGTCCAACTCGGGTGTGATCCGCGCGGTGTCCCCGACGACCAGCCCCGGCAGCAACGCCCGCGCGTCCGCCGGCAACCCGTCGGTGGCCTCGCGCAGCCCGGCCCGCAGCCGCCCCGCGAACCGCTGCGCTCCGGACGGCTCCCCCACCACCTCCGGCACCGGCTGGTTCCGCACCCGCAGCACGGCCGCGACCCGGTCCCTGCCCGTCAGCGAGGGCGCCAACCGCGCGGTCACCTTCACCCGCGTCGACGGAAGCAGCCCCAGCCAGGGCGAACGCTCCGGCCCGCCACGGGAACCCCCTGTC
>NZ_JBXVPZ010000598.1:0-5051 GCF_057961495.1 Streptomyces sp. P5F9
CGCCCCACCCGCCCGGACGCTCCTTGGCACCCGGGCGCGCCGGTCCGCTGAACGCTGCTCACTCCTCGTCGACTGCGTCCACGTCGCGCAGGGGGCGCAGGCCGCCGGGCAGGTCCGGCAGGGAGAAGGAGTAGCGGCCCAGCATGTTGATGTGGTGCCGCACGAACGGCGAGAGGCGGGCCACGTCCGCGTCCCGAACCTCGAACTCATCGGCGCGCAGCTGCGTGACGGCGGCGTCCATGTAGCGGGTGTTGAACAGCACCAGGGCGTTGAGGACGAGTCCGAGGGCGCCGATCCGGTCCTCCATGCCGTCCTGGTAGCGCTGGTAGAGCTGCCCGGCCCGGCCGTGGAAGATCTTCCGGGCGAGCGCGTGGCGGCCCTCCTGGGGGTTGGCCTGGGCCTTGATCTGGCGGCGGTAGCCGGGCTCGTCGGCCAGGCGCAGAGTGTGCAGGGACTTGGCGATCCGCCCGTAGTGCGCGATCGCGTCCCCCAACGGGGTCGGCCGTCCGTCCCGGGACAGCATCCGGATCACGTCGTAGGCGCGGACCGCACCGGTATGGATGGAGCCGATGATCCGCAGGATGTCCTCCCAGTGCCGCTCGATGCGGACCAGGTCGACCCGGCCGCGGGCCGCGTCCTGGAAGGCCCCGTAGTCGGCCGCGCGGTCGATGCGCCACATCTTCTGGTCCGGCAGACCCGCCAGCTGCGGCGCGTAGGTGTACCCGGCGAGGGTGAGCAGCCCGAAGACGATGTCGCTGTAGCTCGCGGTGTCCGTGACGATCATTTCGGGGCGCTTGCCGCCGTCGCGGTCGTAGAGAACGTCCAGCACGTACAGCGAGTCGCGCGGAGTGCCGGCTACCACCTTCCCGCCGAGCCCCGCCGCCTGGTCGTTGATCATGTTCAGCCAGGTTGCGCCGCCCCGGCGCCCGAAGTACTTCGGGTTCGGCCGCGCGTACACGCTCGGCACCGGCACCACGAACCGCATCCCGTCCACCGAGGCGACCAGCCCGCCGCCCCACGCCTGCGCCAGCCCGATCGCGGCCTGGGCCTCGATCAGGGTGGCGTTCGCCGCCCGTACTTCAGCGCGTCGATCCCGCTGATCACGGGGGTGTAGCCGACGTTGCAGCCGTGCGCGACCAGCAACGCCGCGATCGTCACGGGCAAGTCCTTCAGCCTCGCCTCACCGCCGGTGCCCGAGGTGAACGCCTGGTCGGCGCCAGTCCAGGAGAACACCTCCAGCAGCACCTCCGGCAGGTCCACCCGCGGCAGCATCGCGTTCACCGCCGCCCGCAACTCCAGCAGCGAGAGCGGTTCGGGCTCCGGCTGAAGGGCGGCGAAGTGCAGACGCCGGTCGTTGTCGAAGACGACCTGCGCGTTGTCCGGCAGCCCCCCGGCGACCTCCCGGTAGGTGCCGTCCAGCAGCGCGGCCCGCGCCGCCAGATGGTCGCCCGCCCCCTCAGGCAGGCCCAGCGAGGCGAGCACGGTGGGCTTGGCCTGCTCCCACGCCTCACCGTCCAGCAGCTTCGCCCGCGGGTCGCCCCACTTCGAGGAGTTCTTCGCGAACACCTGCTTGCTCCGCAGCAGCCGATGGAACTGCTCCAGCACGCAGAACACGTACGCCTTCCAGTCCACCGTGCCCGGCTCCAGATGCGAAGCGGACAGGACCAGGCGCCGCCACGACCCGCTCAGCAGACCGGTGTCGATCTCCGCAGGTCCCACCTTCTTACGGCCCATCAGCTCCGGCAGCGTCCTCAACGCCGTCAGGACCGGCAGCCCTTCCGGACTCGCGCCGAAGTCGACCACCTTCACCAGGAGCTTGAGGAACGACCGCACGGTGGCGAACCGGGTGACCAGCATCGCCCGCCACGCCTCGTCCGCGTCCAGCGGCGGAGTCTGCGCGAACAGCGCGGCAATCGCCGCCGCCAGCTCGCTGCGCGGCACCACCGCCTCGATCTGCTCCCACATCGCCTCGAACGAGGCGACCTTCGGCCCGGACACCTCGCCGGTGTCGGTGTCGACCTGCTCGGCGGTGGTGTCGAACACGACCTGGAACGCCGTCGCCAGCTTCGCCGAGGCCCGCTCCACCCTCGGCAGCGTCTTGATCTTCTCCTTGGCCGTCTCCCGCTCCGCCTTGGCCAGCAGCTTGGTCGCGATCAGCACCTCCAGCAGGTCCAGTGCGTCATCGACCGCCCGCGTCGTCAGATACACCGACGTGGCCAGCAGCGTCGCCAGCCAGCGGGCGTCCCCGCGCCGCTTGAGCAGTGACGCCTTGCCGTCCACCCCGTACCGGGACAGCTCCGCCGGCCGCCGCGGCTGTATCGCCGACACGTCCAGCTCACCCATCCCCGGATCCGGTGGGCGTGCCGTGGCCCCCGGGATGCGGTGACATCCCGGGGGCCGCGTCATGCCCGGATCACGCCACGGTCAACGTGAGCGCCCCGGTGTAGGAGCTGCCCGCCTTGATCTCGGTGGCCGTGCCGTCGACCGTCAAGGTCACCTTCTTGCCCCGGGGGGCCTTGACGGCGGCGTCGGAGGCCAGGGCCAGGGCGCTCAGGTACGAGGTCCCGGTGACCGTCCAGGTGGAGCCGCTGTCCAGAGTCACGATGACGCCGTTGTTGACGACCGCCGAAGGAGTGTTCCTGACGACGCCGAGCTGGTCGAAGTTCGCCTTGTTGATCGTGCTCACGTTGTGGACCGCCGTGCTGGCCGAGATGACGCCCTCGACCGTGCTGCGCGTGAAGTCCAGCACGAGGTTCTTGCCTTGCAGCGAACCCACCCCGCCGCCGAGCACTCCGTTGTAAAAGTCACCCTTGAGGGAGATGTCGGTGAACGTGCCCGTCGCGTCGGCGGTCTGAGCCGTCGTCGGGTCGAAGCTCGTCGACTTCACCGCGGCGGCGGTCGGCTGGGTGTACGACGCCGTGTAGTTGGCCGTCCACGGGTAGCCGGCGACAACCACCTTGCCGGGATTGTCATTGTCCATCAGCTGGTACAGCACGCCGTTGGCCGGCGTGAGGCGGGCTCCCTTCGAGCCGTCCACGGTGACCGAGGAGGCTGACGCCTTGGACAGGAACGTGGTCTCCCGCGTGGTGACCTGGGTTCCGCCGTCAATGACCAGGGGACCGGTGGACTGCCACATGAAGCCGAAGCGCTTGGAGTTGATGCGCGTGCGGCGGGTGCGGACGGAGGCGATGTCCCGAGCGGTCAGTCCCAGTGACGCCGAGTCGTTGAGGGCCTTGACCGCGGCCGGGCTGCTGTCGCCGTAGTGGATCAGAGCGGCGCCCCAGAGGATCGAAGCGTAGGTCGCGACGTCCCAGTCGTTGCCGAGCAGGTGCTCGGTGGTGTTGCCGATGGCGTAGGTGCCGTATCCGGAGGTGCCGGTGTGCTTGAGGTCGCAGTTGACCGCGGTGAGAGTGCAGTTCTTCCCCGAATCGACCGAGAGCAGGCCCCAGTTCTCGTTGGTGATGGAGGTGTTGAGGTAGGTGGCCTTGGTGTTGGTGCCGAGCAGGTTGGTCGCCCGGACCGTTCCGTAGACGCCCAGCAGCCAGGGGCAGGTCATCATGAACGAGGTGTCGCCGGTGTCCTGGTAATCGGCGGGCAGTTCACCGTCCGCGACCTTGATGGTCGAGTTCTTCACCACCACGGTGGCGGTGGCGTCGGCGATCACGGCAGTGCGCACGACACCGCGGTTGTCGATGTGCGCGTCGTCGACGACGAGCGTGGTGCCTTCACCAGTGCCTACGATGGACGCCCCGTAGCCGATGAAGTCGCAGCGGCCATTGCCGTCGAACCGGATGCGCGGAGAGTTCAGCTCGTACGAGCCGCCGGCCACGTACACACCGTTGAACGCCTCGCCCTTCGAGACCAGTTGCAGCCCGGTCGCCGAGCTGTCGCGCACGCGGCCACCGAGGACGGCCGACAGTACGGACCTTGCCTTGTTCACACCGTCGGTGTCGATGTACACGGCCTGCCGGATGGGCCAGCTCCGGCTGTTGTACGTGATGGTGTTCGCCACCGCGACGGCGATCACCACCTCACCGCGGTAGGTGCCGGCCGCTATGTGGGTCACGATGCCGTCGTTGTCGTAGAGATCGTCCAGCTTCGAGCCCGTCTCGACGCCGTTGACGGTGAGACTGACGCTGTACCCGGCCGGTGCGGCGATGGCGCCGCCTTCCGCGATGTTGAGTACGTCCGCCGTGGTGGTCTCCTGGAGTTCCAGGGTCTCGCCGGACTTCACGGTGATGGTCTTGCCGCTCTTCGCGCCCTTCTGCGCGGACTGGGCCGAGGCCGGGACAACCAGCGCAGGGGTCATCGCGAGGCCGGCAACTGCCACCAGGAGTGCGCGGTTCCGGGCCCGGTAGGTGACGTCCCGTTCCATCAAGGATGGTGCGACCTGCCGGTCTGCTTCCTTGCTGCTTGTGCGTACCACTGTGAACTCCCTTGTCTTCCAGTGTGTTTCGGGCATGCCGTCCGACACCGCGGGCCGGTCGGGGCGGTGAGCGAGTGAGCGATAACGGGTGAACCGATGAGAGCGTGCTGCTGCGATGGGCTCGGGTCAGGGTGCGTCGGGCAGTTGGTTGCTGTCCGGCAGAGCGAGGGTTCCGGCGGGCGCCGAGGCAGTGCGCGGCGCCCGCCTCGATGCCTCGCCGGAAGGGGCTGCCCCGAGGCGCGCACACCTGAACGTTCCCCTCAAGCGAGGTTCGATCGGAACAGTACTGTCGACACTTTGCCGACATCAAGGGGGATGACAAGAGAATTTCACCGCAGACTGACGACACTAGGCTGTTGACGTAGGTGCTGGAAGTCGGGGCGTCGCGTGCCGAGTTGAGCGCATGCCGACTCTGGGGAGTTCACGCACCAGCGGTCAAACGGTGCAAGCGGCACCTGAGCCGACACTCTCGGACTGGTCCTTGCCGCCCTAGTCAGGGCCGTCCCGGTCCACCGCCCCACGGACGGCGGGCAGTTGCTGGCCGAGTTGGCGGCGGTTCAACCGGGTGCGACGAGAGTGGCACTGGAGGGGGCATCAGGTCGTGGGGTCAACTGCGGGGCGTGGG
>NZ_JBXVPZ010000599.1:0-5011 GCF_057961495.1 Streptomyces sp. P5F9
GGACGATCCCCAGCTTCCACCACAGCAGAAACCGAATCAGCTCGACCAGTGACTACACCACTCGGCGGGACACCATCCTGGTCGGCTCCACGGTGAGACAGATGATGACCGTCCTTGCAGCTGGCGAACGAGCCGAGGAGCGATGGCTGCACGAGACCGGTCAGTGGACCGAAACGCGGGCATTCTTTGTCGAGCGTGCGGGATGCGGCGATCGTGACACTGCACGACGTCGTCTGGCCGAGTTCGGTCAGGATCTGCGGTTCGGCACGAGTACTCCCGACGAGCCGGATGCGGCCGACTGGTGGCGGGCACACGACCTCGCTGACTCAGTGCTGGACGGTACCTGGCAAAAGGTCCTCGTACTGGCCGAGCGGATAGCTGACAGACAGACACTTCCCGGAGACGAGGCGGCAGCTCTGTGCGGGATGACCAACCCACCGCGCCGCCCCACGCCGTAGTCGGCGGACGACGAGGACCGAACGGTCATGTAGCAGGCGTGCTCGGTTCCTGGTGGTCTGTCACCAGGGCTGTCATGGCCGTAGGATGGGTGGCTGGGCCGGAGCACGTCAGGTGCGGCGATTCACCATCGCACCGGTTCGCCTGGGAGAGATCGGGGTTCGAGCCCCCGGCCGTCCACGTGGGCGTGCTCGTTCAAATGGCAGGACACTCCCTTCCTTTCATTCAGCTTTGGATCGCCAGGTCAGGCTCGGTCCCATCCGTCCGAGGTCGGGCTCGTGAGCCGAGTCACATTGAGTCCCGCGCAGGTGCCACGACGTAGTTCGCCCAGTACGGCCTGTTGCCGATCGGCAAGATGCTCGATGACCTCAAACGCGGTCATTCCGGGCTTTTCTCGTGTAGGCGTGACCGCATGCTGATACCAGTTGCCCAGGAACTCCAGCGTCAGGTCGACCAGGGAACGCCCCATGTGGACATCCAGCAGATCGGTGGTGGAGTCGAACCGGCCGTCGTGCAGCGCAGTGTTGCGCAGCGCGTACAGCCAGTCGAGGCACTTCTCGAAACGCTCGGCGGTTTCCTCGATCCACTGGGAAAGAGAGAGGGGAGCGACCATCCGCGCGCGCCAGGCTCGCAGTTGGGCGGACGTCTCCCCGCCGAGTCGGTCGCTGAGCGCGGTCAAGCCGTCGGCAGCTGCGCGCAATGTCGGGTCCGCGTCGGCTGGCGGCGCAAACGTGTCGAGCCAGCGGTCTGCATCGCGCAGAAACCCGTCCTCCCCAACGCCGGTCCAGGCGTCCACTGCCGCGCGGTACACCTCAGCCTCCTTGGCACGCTCCAGCGCAGCATGCCGATCGAGCGCGGCGGTGCGGGCTGTCGCCGCCTTCGCTGCCAAGGCCGCAACATGCTCGCTACCCGCAGCCTTGGCAGCGGCATCCTCCAGACGGTCAGCCTCGTCCTGCGCCCTGCGTTGGGCGGTGCGCGCGGCCGCAACTTCAGCTGCCACCGCCGTGCGCGTCCGCTGATGCAGGTCGACAGTCTGCTGGCGGGTGGCCTGGAGGCTCAAGGCCCGGGCCAACGCGAGGATCCTGCCGTCTCTGGACTTGACATCCAGCGCCTCCAGCGCGGCCCAGCACAGTCCGGCGGCAGTCGTTGGAGCCTCAACGATCCGGGCGATGTGCGCGGTACGCAGGCTTTCGCGCAGCGCAAGCGGCCATCCGGTGGTCAACGGTCGTACCGGACCCGCCCCCAGGACGGGAACCGTGAGCCGCAGCACTCGGCGCGAACCAGGCGCGTGCGCAAGTGTCTCGGACCGGAGCCGAATCTCCGCGAGACGCTGGCCCGCCACGTATTGGTCGAGCGACTCCGAGGCTATGCGCCGACCCAACAATGCGGCGCCGCCCAGGTCGCGAGCACGCACGGTAAAGGTCAGCAGAACGTGGCCGCCCGCCTGATTTCTCGACCAGTGGCGGCGCGTGGTGGACGCCGCCGCAGCAAGGTCGGCGAGCGCCTCCAGGTCGGCCGTAGCGTGGCCCCAGCCGACTATCGGCTCTCCCGGCATGATTGCCGTCGCTGCCGCTGCTGGGTCCATCAGCCCGGCCATTGACTCCAGCCGGGAGGTGCCCTCGACGACCACGGCCACCCGGAAGTCCCGCTCCGCAGGCAACAGCACACGCAGCAATTGGCCAGCGTCGAGCGGGCCCCGGCTGCTCAGCGCAGAGCGCACGTCGTCGGTAAGTTGAGCATGCCACCGGCCCTCCAACACGCACAGGGCAGCCACTTCCAGCGCGAGCCGTTGCCTAGCGTCCAGGGCGGGCGTCCCGCGCCAGGCAGCCACGAAGCCGCACTCGATGGCGGCGCGCACGTCGACCACCCGGGCAGCCAGGAGCGTGGCGAACGCGTCGCAGTCATCCGGATCGCGAATCCCAGCCACACCGCCTGCTTGGATGGCTCTCAGCTCGTGCATGGCACCGTCGAGCGCGCCTGCCTGCAAGTGCGACTTCATCGCGTCGAGGGCCGCCAGTGCGGTGGTGACCAGTTGAAGCGTCGGCCTCTCGAACGGCTGCGGCTCCTTCCGGCCCTTCCGCGCCCGCGACTCCAGCGCGGAGTGGGCCCGCGCAATCGCGGCTACCGCTGTCCGGGCACCGCTGACGTGCCGGGTCAGGACCGAATCCGGGTCGCACGCCGCCAACACGCCCTCCAGCAGACCCCGCTGACAGTCGTCCAGTCCGGCAATTCCGCACAGTCGGATCCAGTCGGCTTCGGCGCGCACCAGTGACATGGCCTGACTCTAACGGCCCGGCTGTCCCACGAATGCCTTCTCAACTCGGCCTTGCCAGCGTGACAGCGTCAGGTTGCCGCACGCAGAAGGAGTCCAGACAGGAGTGCGGACGGAGCGGCGGCAGCGGCCCTCTTCGAAGGCGGTGTCGGCCAAGAACTTCGTCACCAGGTCGGGGCGCACGGGTGGTACTCCAGTTCGCCCTGGGGTTCCCCACCTGGCGCTGAAGCACCGGCAGGCAACACCTCGACCGCCACCGACACCTCGGCGCGTGGAGCAGCATCGCCAGAGACGACTATCGCGGCCAGTAGCGGGGCGGTTCCTTGGCGGGGTCAACCAGATCGAACCGCTGCTTACTACCGGGGTTCAGCCCTTTGATGTGAACGAGTTGCTGGCCCTCCGCTGCCTCGAGTTCACGGATGAGGAGCGGCATCGAGGCGATCACTGCGCCCATGGCCAGGCCCAGGCCAGCCATGCCCTTATGGCCATGGCTGAACCGGATGTGGTGCATGCCCGACTTCTTGATGGCGGCTGTCTCCGAAGGGTCCTCCAACTGACGCCCGTCCTTTGTCAGGAAGGCTGCGAAGCCTCGCTTCGCGGCGTCGGGAAGGAGAGCTAGATCCTTCTTCCCAGACCACTTGAGCTCGCTGACGTGGCGCACCTCATGCCCAGGAAGCAGCCGCCTGAGCATCTCCAGCATCTGCACTGGGACGTTCTCGTCGATGAGGATTCGCATCAGGCAGCGCGCGGTCCCGGGCTGTAGCTGTCCACGTAGAGGGCGAAGGACACCGCGTCACGAGCGGCCTCCGCTGTCACGCCGGGGTAGTAGTCAGCGATCTTCTCGGGAGGGATGCCGTCCTCCACGAGCTCGGCCACGGCATCAAAGGGGACACGAGTGCCGGTGATGACCGGCTGCCCGCCCTGGGTCTCAGGATCGACGCTGACATGTTGCTTGGGCCGTAGAAGATGCGGAACGACCACGCCGGCGCGGGGCGCGAACTCCTGAAGGATGTCAGCCATGGTGGCGATCACTCTCTGCCCCGGATGTTTGACCAGGTCGGTCGCGTGATCGTCGTTCCTGTCGCCCACCAGGACGATGGAGTCGCCCTCAGCCACCAGGGAGTAGCTGGACAGGTGCTCGACTTCGCCGAACCGCTTCAGCGTGGCCAGGGCCTTGCGGATCTTCTGCAGCGACACGTCCTGACGCAGGATCGCGAACGCGCGTAGCGCCAGCACGTCCCGGAAGGAGTACAGGGCCGGCTTGGCCGCAAGCTCAGGGCAGAGAACGGGACCGTTGCCACGGTCCTGCCGCCACGAGCGCAGCTGCCCGGTCGTGGCCCCAGAGAGAGCCGCAGCCATACGAGTCGAGTACGCCATGGCCCACCCCCTCCGGCCCTCGTGAATCCCTCTGTACACCAGCATCCCAGCTCCGCACCTGAGGACGCTACCGGAAGTAGGGCGAGGGCCCCAGAATTCACCTCTTGGCGGCGTGAAGAACCTGGCCTGGCGGTGCCGGCCGCGGGGCAAGGACTGGAGTGGGCCGAAATAGGAGCGACCCTCGTGGCGACAGATCAGCGAGAGCTGTTGCGCTACGCTGATTCCACGCGGCTGACCTGCGAGAACGGTCATCGGCTCGGCCCCGGGTGAAGGGGGCGAGATGCCTTTCATTTCCCAATGCCGATGCGAAGCTCCCCGGTTCTAGTTCCAGCTCCCACCTGCGACGTCGCCGCTCACGACAGCTCTGGGGTGCCTGCGTGGGCAGCGGATGGGAACGCCATGGGAACGGAAGGACCAGGAAAGAGTCGGCAAGACCAGGCAGGGAGAAGTAGCGACACCCTCCATGACCTGGCATTTTGCCGAAGATCCCGGCGTGATTGACCAAGATCAAGACGGGCATGTGCTGACTCGTAATGCGTAGGTCTCGGGTTCGAATCCCGAAGGCGGCTCTGAGGGACCCCAGGACTCACTCGCCGTGACCTGGGGTTTCTTTGTTTTCGTTGACCTTGGAATCTCAGGAAATCGGGCACTGTCTCCCTGTGCATCGTCATGCGTAGGTCGGAGGTTTGGTTTCTGTGCCGAGATCGACGATATGACGCTCTGACACAAAGGGTCCCGGCGGACAACCGGTGGACAAGCGTGCGTGACACTCCATCAGAGGATGATCGCTGCCCCTGGGACGATTGGTGGTCTCCGATGGGCCGGCGGGGATGGTGTCCCGCCGAGTGGTGTAGTCACTGGTCGAGCTGATTCGGTTTCTGCTGTGGTGGAAGCTGGGGATCGTCC
>NZ_JBXVPZ010000600.1:0-5004 GCF_057961495.1 Streptomyces sp. P5F9
GCCCCAACCCCACCTGCTCCAACGCCTGATGGGCCCGCGCGAGTCGCCCGCCCCGCCCGCGTTCGGGCCGCGGCCTGCGGTACGCCTCGGCCAGCATCACGTTCTCGTCGACCGTCCGGTACGGCAACAGGTGGAAGGACTGGAACACGAACCCGATGCGGCTTCCCCGCAGGGAGGTTCGTTCGAGATCGCCGAGCCCGGTGGTCTCCACCCCGTCCAGCAGATACGACCCCGCCGTGGGCCGGTCCAGCAGCCCGAGCGTGTTGAGCAGCGTCGACTTCCCCGAACCGGACGGTCCGACGATGGCCAGGTGTTCGCCACGCCGTACGGTCAAGTGGACGTCGCGCAGGGCGTGCACGGGCGGATCGGAGGGGAACGTCCGCTCCACACCGGCGAGTTGGATGACGCTATCCACGACGGCATGGACCACGGTGTCGGTCACTCGCCCACCACCACCCTCTCGCCCGCCTTCAACGCGCCCCCGACCGGCTTGACTTCGACGATCCCGGCGGCGGAGAGGCCGACGGTCACATGGACGTCGGTCACGGTGGCGCCACGCTCGACCTCGACCCGGGCCCGCCCGTCGGACGAGGTGTGGATCGCGGCCATCGGCACGGTGAGCACCTTGCCGTCCGAGGCGCCGACCTTGATGGTCACCTTCACGGCGGCCTCGGCCTCACCGGCGAGCGGCCCGGGTTCCGGGACGGTGATCCGCACCTGGACGGCGGCGGTGGAGTCGGAGGCGGAGTTCGTGTCGTCGGCGGTGGAGGGGGCCGTAGCGGAGGAGTCCGTGGCCGCTGAGGAATCGGAACCGTCTGCTACGACGTCCACCGTTCCCTGCGCCGACTTGCCGTCCGCCGTGGTCAGTTGGGCGGTCATGCCGTGGCGCAGGAGCTGGGCGTCGGTGCCGGGGACGGCCGCCTGCACCACCACGTCGGAGCTGGTCACCGTGCCGATCTGGCCGGACGGGGTGTCGCCCGTCTTCACGCTCACCTTGTCCAGCCGCGCGGGCAGCTTCGGCAGGAAGACGACCTCGCCGGCCGGGACCTTCGTACCGTAGGTGGCCTTGAAGCCGCTGAGCGCGTCGTTCGCCAAGTCGAGTGCCTTCTGGGCGGACTTGACCTGGATCTCGTGGACCTGCTTGTCCGTGCTGGACTGCGGGCTGGGGGTGCTGGACGACCCGCTCTCACTGGAACTGGCCGCCGCAGCACCGCTGTTGGTGGTGAGGAGCGCCTCCTGCGCCGCGGAGACGGCCTGTTCGAGCGAGCCGAGCTGCTGCTGATCGGTGGGGCTCGGCTCCTGGGCGTCGTACCCCTCGCTCTTGTACCAGTCGGCGACGGCGGTTGCGGTCCCCTGCCCGTACGTCCCGGTGGTGCCGCCGGGGTCGAACCCGAGGCGCTTCAAAGCTTTCTGAAGCTGTGTCACATCGTCGCCCGAAGTGCCGGGCCCCAGTGCGCGGTACATCGGTACGGAGCCGCCGAGCGCGAACACGGGACGGCCGTTGACCGTCATCAGGACGTCGCCCTCCTTGATCTTCGTACCGGCCACCGGCGCCTTGGTGACCCGCTGTTCGGCACCCTCGCCGTCCGTACCGGCGGACGTCCCGCTGCCGACCGGCCCGGCCAGCGACAACGGCCGCGGTGACGCGAACTCGACCGACCCGGTCGCCACGACACTCGCGGTGAGCGACTGCCGTACGACGGCGACCGTCACGGGCCCGGCCTTCGGTTCCTGGTGCGCGGCGGCGGCGTCCGCGGGCGACTGCACCTGCGTACCGGCGAACCACCCACCCGCCCCGACCAGCACGACCGCCGAGACAACGACCCCAAGTCGCCTACGACCGCTGCCGATACGGCTCGTTCCGTCGTTTCCCGGGCGGCTCATCCGTTCTCCCCGTAGTAGGGCTTGGCCTTCTCCTTGGGGAAGTACGCGGCGCGGAACTTCTTGCCGCACTCCAGGTCCTTGAGGGCGATGCCGATGTCCTTGTTGAGGCGGGGCAGCGCGTCGTCCTTGCTCAACGACATGAAGTTCTCCGGCAGTTGGCGGGAGATGTCGAGGCGGACCATGGAGACCATGCCGGTCGGCTGAGTAGTGCTGACGGAGATGCCCTGACCGGTCAGGCAGCTCGCGAACTGCTGAGCGAGCTGGACGAGTTGGGCGTCACCGTTGAGCGCGAGACCGTTGGCGTGGTTCTGGGCGTCGCGGGCCTTCTCCGCGTTCTTCTCGGCCGCCGCGCTGAGCGCCGGCCCGTGCGCCGCGGCCCGCCCCGTCTCCGTGCACCCGCCGATCTTCTCCTCGGCCTTGGTCTTGGCCGGGGGGCCGGTCAGCGCGATGTCGTACGCCTTCTTCTGGGCGTCGGTCAGACCGTCCTCGTCCTGGTCCTGGGGCGAGGTCCGCTCGGTCGTCGCGGCTTTGCTGAACGGGACGTCGGGGTCGTTCGGGTAGACGGCGCCGGCGTAGTACCCGAAGCCGTACTTCTGCCGGAACTGCTTCGCCCGCGCGTAGTCCTCCCCGTCGACCGCGGAGAAGGGGTCGGCCGCGGTCGAGGACTGCACGTGCGGGGTGTAGGTGAAGCCCTGCTTCTTCATGCAGACCGCGATGGCGTTCTCCTGGATGTACTCCTTCTTCGTCGCGTCGTCCACGCCATCGGGGACGGTGAGTTGGGTGGCGCCGTTGACGGTCGTCGTGGCCGCACTCGAATCCGAACTCCCGCTGCTGGACGCCGACTTGCTGTCCGAGCCGCCGCCGCAGGCGGCGAGGAGGGGGAGTAGGCCGAGGGTGAGGGCCAGGGCGGACGTACGTATTCCGGGCGCGCCAAATGTAGGCATGCTCATGCCATGTGCTCCTTCAGGGGTGATCAAGGTGTGGGTAAGGGGTGTTTCACTCAGCCGGCAATGTCCCGGTTCAGCCGCCGCCGCTTCCCTTCACGGCGTCGAAGATGCGGGGGTCGGTGGCGAGTTGGGTGAGCGGGCCCGTGCGCGGACCACCGCCGCTCCGGCCGGTGGCGGCCTCGTCGAGCCTGCCCGCGATGACCTGCACCGTCCATCCGCCCGGGGTCAGATAGGTGACACCGGTGGCCAGGGATCCGTCGGCCACGTAGTAGATCAACAGGCTGCCCGATCCGCGCTCGGTCAGGGAGCACCGGGTGATCAGGCCGTTCCACGGGGAGGCGAGCACCCGGCCGTTGCTGTCCAGGCAGGCCCGGGTCGGGTGGGCGTACGACGGGTCCGTGGCGGTCCGACTGACGCTCACATAAAGGTCGTTCACGCTGCCGTCGGCGGTGGTCATCCTGAAGTACTGGCCGGGCCGCAGGGGTTGGCGCGGTCGCTCGGCCGAGATGGTCGTGCCGGTGCCGTTCCCGGCGGAGAGGATCGACTGGACCAACTCCAGTGACGGAGACCAGACCGACGGCTGCCCGGCGGGAAGCGTCGGCGCGGGTTCCGGCCGGGGTGAGAGCAGCGCGTGCCCGCCGAGCACGATCACCCCGGCCATGACGGCGGCGCTCAGGGTCGCGCCGACCCGCCGCCGCCGACGGATCCGTCCACCGCGTGCGACGGCGCCCGGCACCAGGTCGGGCATGGGCGGTTCGACTCCGGAACCCAGCCCGCCCAGGGCATCGGCCAGTGCGGACTCGTACGCGTACCGGTCCGTCCGGTCCGTCCGGTCCATCCGGTCCGTTCGGTCCGTTCGGTCCGTCTGGTCTGTCCATTCCGTGAACTCGTCACCGGCCTTCCCGCTCATGCTCACCACTCCGCCCGCAGATAGCCGGTTCCAGTTCCCGCGCCGCCAGGTCCGAAGTCCTTGCCGGAGTCGGCCAGGATGGTGCGCAGGGTGCCGAGACCCCGGGAGGTCTGGCTCTTCACCGTGCCGACGCTGCACCCCAGCGCCGCCGCCGTGGCCTCCACGCTCTGGTCCTCCCAGAACCGCAGCACCAGCACCGCCCGCCCACGTGGCGGGAGTTGGCGTAGAGCGTCGAGCAGGGTCAGCCGCAGATCCGGATCGGAAGCGGGCGCCACCACGTCGTCCTGGTACACCCCTGTCCCCGTCCGCTCCCACCAGCGCCGCCGCCGGGTCTCGTCGATGAACGTCCGGTACAGCACCCGCCGCGCGTACCCGTCCGGCGACTCCAACTGCCGCACCCGCCGCCACACCGCGTACAGCTTCGCCAGCGCCGTCTGCGTCAGGTCCTCGGCCAAGTGCCAGTCCCCGCACAGCAGATGAGCCGTACGCCGCAGATGCGCCTGCCGACTACGAGCGAAGTCGTCGAAGTCGAGCCCGGCACCACGGGCATCACCGGCATCGGAGACGTCCTGCCAGACCGGCGTCCGGATCACAGGCCACCTCCACCCGGCACCGGCGCGGCGCGCGGTGAGAAGTACTTCATGCCTGAGGAACGGGGTGCCGGGCCACGGAGGTTGTCACGTCCCGGGAAACTTCTTCGACGACAAGCACAGCGACAACGGCGACAATGGATCACCGCACGGGACAAGCGGGACAACAGCGCGACGGGACGACCGGACAACGGGGTGGCAGTGGTGGACAGTTCGCCGAGTGAGAGACCGTCGCCGGCCGAGGTGCGCATCCGCATGGCGGTGTGGCAACGGATAACTCCCTTCCTGCCCATGGCCGTTATGACAGCGGTCCTTTTCACCACAGCCGGGACGGAGATGCCACCACCGGGCGGAGTCCTCGGCGTGGTGGCGTTCTGGGCCGTCCTGCTGTTGCTGGGCGGCGTCCTCCCCTACCGCTTCGGCATCACCCTCACCGCGTCCGCGGCAGTGGTCCACAACGTGCGTCGCCGAACCATCCCTTGGGCCGACATCCAGGCGATCCAGGTCCAGTCCACCGCGGGCATCAAGTCGATCGTCCTCCACGAGGCGAACGGCCGCAGCACCGAACTCCGGGCACCCACCACCGGATTCCTGTCCTGGGACCGCCACTTCGAGAAGAAACTCCACACCATGCAAACCTGGTGGCAGACCCACCGAGGCCCCGACTGGACCC
>NZ_JBXVPZ010000601.1:0-4984 GCF_057961495.1 Streptomyces sp. P5F9
GCGACGAGCAGGGGCACGAACATGCTCAGGAGCGAGCCGAAGGCGACGAACAGGATGATGCCGGCGGCGGCGATGCCAATCGCCTCGGTGCTACGGGTGGTGCCCTCGGCCGCACTGCTGACGGCCTGGCCGCCGAGTTCCACCTGAAGGTCCTCGTCACGGGCGGCTCGGGCCGTGTCCACGACCCGGGTGATGTCGGCGACCGGTATCCGGTCGACCGTCGCGTCGAAGGTCACCGTCGCGTAGGCGGTGGTGCCGTCCCTGCTGATCTGCGGTGCTCCGGCGGGGCCGTACATACTGGCCACCGAAGCGACCGAAGGCAGCTTCGCGACCTCGGCCAGCATCGGGGTGACCTTGTCCCGCACGGCGGCGTCCCGGACCGAGCCGTCGCGTACGTGCACCACAATCTGGTCGCTGTCCCCGGCCTGCTGGGGAGCGGCGGACTGGAGCAGCGCCTGTGCCTTGGCGGACTCGGCCCCGGGCAGGCTGAACTCGTTGGAGTAGCTGGTTCCGAGCATCGCGTACGGCACGGCGAGCGCGACCAGCAACGCGATCCAGATCCCGACGACGACAAGGCGGTGGCGGAAACACCATCTGGCCAGTGCGGACATGACTGAACAACCTTCTTCTCTACGGGAGACGAGACGGAACGGGACCGCTCACGCGACGGGCGAGGCATGAGGGGTGCGGGGTGAGCCGGTCCGGAGGCAAGCGGCCGACGTCAGCCAGCCGGGATCAGCCGGCCGGGGTCAGGCGGCGGACTCAGGCCGCCGGGGACGCGGGCGTGGCAGGGATCGGCTTGCCGAGCATGGCGCACACCGAGGCGTTCACCACGGCCTGGTTGGCGGCGCTGGGCTTCGGCGAGGCCAGACCGAAGATCGTGGAGGTGATGACCGAGGCGGTACGCCGGCCGGTGGCGTCGGTGTAGGCCTCGCTGGAGTAGCCGGGGACCTGGCCGTTGTGGCCCCAGACAGTGCCACAGGGGGTGACCACCTTCTCCAGCCCGAGCCCGTACCGGCGGTTCGGGAACTCGGACTCCTCGGCGATGGTGGTCTTCATCTCCTTCAGCTGCGCGGCCGGCAGGAGCTTGCCGGACAGCAGCGCGCGGTCGAAGCGGGCCCAGTCCCGCGCGGTGGAGACCATGCCGCCCGCGGCCCACTCCGTGCTGGCGTTGACCCAGGTGGTGTCGACGTAACCCTCGGACCGGGCCGGACCGGCGAACGTGGTCCCGGCGGGCGTGCCCGGAGGCAGCAGCGGGGCGAGGCGAGCGGCGTCGGGCTCGTAACCGTGGGCGAGTACGGGACTCTTCTTGGGATCGGGGCCGGTGCCGGTGCCGGTGCCGGTGACCAGGTACGTGTTCTTCAGGTGGAGCGGCCCGGCGATCCGCTGCTGGATCAGGTCGCCCAGAGTGTGTCCGGTCACCTTCTCGGCGACCAGGCCGAGCGCGACGTAGTTGGTGTTGCTGTAGGCGTAGTCCGTGCCGGGTGCGAACAGCGGGTCGTGCCGGACGCCGGCGGCGATCAGCTCCTGAGGCGTCCAGATCCTGGTGTCCTGGCCGGTGAACGCCTTGAGCACGTCGGGGTCGTTGGTGTAGTTGAACAGGCCGCTGGTGTGGCTGAGCAGCATGCGTACGGTGATCGCGGACCCGTTGGGAACCAGGCCGGGCAGCCACGCGTCGACCGGGTCGCTCAGCTTGAGCCGGTGTTCGGCGACCAGTTGCAGGACCACGGTGGCGACCATCGTCTTGGTGTTGGAGCCCATCCGGAACTTGTCCTTCGCGGCAAGGGTGTGGTCGGCCCTGCTCCAGGGGGCCTGCCGGGCGATCTCGATCGGCCGCCCCTGACCGTCGTCGACCCGGACGATCACCCCGGGGGCTCCGGCGTCCACGTCCTGCCGGGCCAACTCGGCCAGCCGGGCGCGCTGAGACACGTCCGCGCCGACGGGTGCGGACGGCTGCTGGGCCGCCGCCCCGCCGCAGGCGCCGAGGGTGCCGGTCAGGGCCGCGGCCACGAGAAGCGTCAGCCCTGCCCGGTGGCGGTGGCGGTCGCGCGGGGACGGCGCCTCTGCGGTCGTGTCTGCGGTCATGAAGGACCTCCTGAATGAGAGGGCACCGGCCTCGGAGCGTCCGACGCCGGCGCACGGATGCAGGCCACTGGTCGGCGGCGGTGCTGCCCGTCGACGCCTTCCTGCCCTTCCAGCCTCGTCGGGCCGATGCAACGGAACACGGGGGCTGAGCCCCCGGGAAGGTGGAGAAAACCCCACTGCGCGCCCCCGGCCACCCGGTCATGATCGGGGGGATTGAGGTGATCGAGGTACGCCACCGGCACCGGCACAGATGCAAGATGATGGAGCGTGATGACCGATCCCAGCGCGACCCGCCGCCTCCCCGGCGGCGCCCCGCCCTCCGGGACACACCCGGTGCCCGGTGGCCGTGGCCCGCGCCACGGTTCCGCGCCGCGCTCCGGGTTGGCCCTGCGGGTGAGCCTGCTGGGCTGGTCGCTGGTGCTGCTGCTCGGCACGGCACTCGGTACCGGCCTGGCCACGCTCTGGATCACCTCGGTGGCGGTCGTCGCGCTCGGGGCCGGCGTCCCGCTGACCCTGCTCTCGACCGTCCTGGTCCGCTGGTTCGCCGGCCTGCACCGCCGCTGGGCCGCCGACCGGCTCGGCGAACCGATGGCCCCGCCCTACCTGCCGCCCCCGGACGCCGGCTGGCCGAGGCGGCTGTGGGCGACCCTGCGCGACCCGGCGACCTGGCGGGACTGGGCCTGGCTGGTGGTCAACTCGATCACCGGCTGGTTCACCTGCGGGCTGTCGTTCACCCTCTTCCTCGGCGGCGTCTTCTACCTGATCTATCCGCTCCTGTACCAGCTGACCCCGCCTCAGGTGTTCCGTACTCCCCTGGGCAACGGCTTCCGCCTGCACAGCGTCCAGGAGTCGTTGGTGATGGTCCCGCTCGGCCCGGTGCTCCTGCTGCTCTGGTACACCACCGCCGTGCGTCTGGCGAACCTCAACGCCCTGGTGATCCGCTCCCTGCTCGGCCCGACCGAGCAGGCGCGACTGCGGGCCCGCGTCCAGCAGTTGGCGGCCTCGCGGGCCGACACCGTCGACACCCAGGCCGGTGAACTGCGTCGGATCGAACGCGATCTGCACGACGGCGCGCAGGCCCGTCTGGTGTCGCTGGGTATGAGCCTGGGCCTGGCCGAGCAGATGCTGCCCACCGATCCGCGGGCCGTCCAGCGGATGCTGGCCGAGGCCCGGGAGGCGACCACCGACGCCCTCGCCGAACTGCGCGACCTGGTACGCGGTATCCATCCGCCGGTCCTGGCGGACCGTGGCCTGGACGGCGCGCTGCGGGCCCTGGCCCTGGTCAACCCCATTCCGACCACGGTGGTGACCCGCCTGCCCGGCCGGCTGCCCGCACCGGTCGAGTCCGCGGCCTACTTCGCCGTCACCGAGGCCCTGTCGAACGCCATCAAGCACGCCCGGCCCCAGCACATCCGCATCGAGGTGGAGTTCACACCCCACCGGGGCGGCAGCACACGGGAGTTGCCGGGCGGCAGCACGGGGGAACTGACGATGCGGGTGTCCGACGACGGCCGCGGGGGCGCCGCCATCGGTGCCCGCGCCGGCACCGGCCTGCACGGAATCGCCCGCCGCCTGGCCGCCTTCGACGGCACCCTGACCGTCGACAGCCCGCCCGGCGGACCCACCGAGGTAAGGATGTCGTTGCCGTGCGCATTGTCGTAGCGGAGGATCTCGCCCTGCTCCGCGAGGGCCTGATCAGGATCTTCCAGGCCAACGGCTTCGAGGTCGTCGAGGCCGTCGACAACGGCCCCTCGCTGATCCGGGCACTGACAGTCCACCGGCCCGACGTCGCCATCATCGACGTACGCCTGCCCCCGACCTTCACCGACGAGGGCCTGCGCGCCGCGATCGACGCGCGCCGGCAGATCCCCGGGCTGCCCGTCGTGGTGCTCTCGCAGTACGTCGAACAGCTCTACGCCAGGGAGCTGATGTCGGACCGTGCCGGGGCCGTGGGCTATCTGCTGAAGGACCGGGTCATGGCCGTCGACCAGTTCGTCGACCACGTCCGGCAGGTCGCCTCAGGCAGTACGATCATGGACCCCGACGTGGTCGCCGCCCTGCTGACCCACCGCTCGGCCGACCCTCACCTGCTGGCGCTGACCCCACGGGAGCACGAGGTCCTCTCGCTGATGGCCCAGGGCCGCTCCAACGCCGCGATCGCCGCCCGGATGTTCGTCACCGAGAAAACCGTCAGCAAGCACAGCTACAACATCTTCACCAAACTCGGCCTCGAACCGTCCGAGGACGACAACCGCCGGATCCTGGCCGTCCTCGCGTACTTGGAAGGCTGAACCCACCACAGCCGCTGAGCGGTCGTGTCCGGGGGCCGTAGCTGTAGCCGTAGCCGCACACCTCACCTTGAGGCGTTCGGGTCAGCTCGCCCCGCCCTGGCCGGCGCTGCCTGTAGGGCCGACCTCGACGACGGAGCCGCAGCCGTCGGTGACGGGCAGGCTGGCGGCGCCCGGCCATTCGAGGGAGACCGACTTCGTCTCGTCCGGCGGCGTCACCACAAGCCCGGTGATCTTGACGACAGAGCCGCCCGAGTCGTTGACCGGGTAGTTGATACCGAACGACACCGACTCGCCGTCCGTGAGCGTCATCGAGCCTGCTTCCTGGCCACTGCGCTTGGCGGACAGATCCCCTCGCTGGTCTTCAGGTTGACGCCCGCGTAGCCAGACAGGGAACAGCTTTGGCCGCCGCCGTTCTTGAACGTGACCGCGACCGAGCCCTCGGGGTTCGCCGTCGATGGTGCTGTCCGTCGCGGTGACCTCCAGTTCGTCGGTGCGGCACTTGCCGACCTCGGCATTCGCGCCGGAGCCACTCCCGGCGGTCGCGTCCTGCCCACCAAGGCCTTCCCAACCGGCCTCCCCCGCGTACCTGTCTCTTATACACATCTCCG
>NZ_JBXVPZ010000602.1:0-4975 GCF_057961495.1 Streptomyces sp. P5F9
TGCGCCGCCAGGGACTCGAACCCCGGACCCGCTGATTAAGAGTCAGCTGCTCTAACCAACTGAGCTAGCGGCGCGTGTTGACCTGCACAACTCTACCGGATGCCCGGGGGTGCTCCCGACCACCCCCGGGCGGGTCCCGGTGGGCCGGTGTACATCATTCGGACCGTCAACATGCGAGTCCGGAAGACAGTTGAGAAACTGGCGGATGTGCATGAGCGCGGATATTTCCACCTGGAGTGTGAGGGGCATCGCATGGAGACTCCGGTATTCGAGGAATTCGATCCCGCGAGCGATTGCGACTGCCCCGGATGTACTGACCGGCGGCGTCGCCGGCCGCATTCCCCGACCGGCCGCACCGGCGGCCACCCCGCCGCCCAGCGGGTCCTCTTCGTGGCGGCCGCGGCGTCCACCGCCCTCGCCGCCGGGCATGCCGTACCGGCCGCGGCCGCTCCCCACACTCCGGCTCGCCCCGGCGTTCCCGCAGGTGACACGGGTGACGAGCCCGCGACCCCGCAGGGGAGCAAGGCCCCGCTGCACGGCCCGAGCGGGAAACCGGCGAAGCCTGCCGGTGCGGTCAAGGCGCCCACGACCACCCGCGCGGAGATCATCAACCGGGCCAAGACCTGGATCGCGGCCCAGGTGCCGTACAGCATGAACGCGTACTGGTCGGACGGTTACCGGCAGGACTGCTCGGGGTTCGTCTCGATGGCCTGGGGGCTGCCGGGGAACGAATGGACCGGCAGTCTCGACCAGTACGGGGTGCGTATTTCCAAGGACGAACTGGAGCCCGGCGACATTCTCCTGTTCCACAATCTCGCGAACCCCGAGAAAGGTTCGCACGTCGTCATTTTCGGCGGCTGGACCGACTACACGCACACCTACTACATCGCCCTGGAGGAGACGCCCTCGCACGCCCGCCGGCAGTCCACGCCGTACGCGTACTGGAGCCACTCGGACAGCTATGTGCCGTACCGCTACAAGGGCGTGACGGGCGGTACGGAAGGGGTGACACCCGTGGTTCCGGTGACCCCGGTGGACGCGGGCAAGGCGAACACGCCGTACCCGGGAGCGTCGTCTTTCGGCCCCGGAGCCAACAACAAGTACGTCACCCAGCTCGGCACGATGCTCGTCGCCCGGGGCGCCGGGTCGTACTACACCTCGGGTCCGGGCCCGCGCTGGTCGGACGCGGACCGGCGGGCCACCCAGGCGTTCCAGCTCGCCCAGGGCTGGACCGGCGCGGACGCGGACGGCCTGCCCGGCCCGCAGACCTGGCAACTGCTCGTCACCGGCAAGGGCAAGAACGTAGGCGGCGCGGCGGTGGGAGCGGCGGGCCCGCCGGCACCGTCTTCCCACGGCGTCCCCGGCTATCCGGGCAAGGCCGTGTTCCGCCTCGGCGCGAACAACAAGTACGTCACCGAGCTGGGAAAGCAGCTGGTCAAGAAGGGCTTCGGCAAGTACTACACGACGGGCCCGGGACCGCGCTGGGGCGAGCCGGACCGGCGCAACGTCGAGGCCTTCCAGCGCGCCCAGGGCTGGCGCGGCGGCGCGGCCGACGGCTACCCGGGGCCGGAGACCTGGCGCCGCCTCTTCTCGTAAGCACGCCCATCACCCCACTCACCCCCACCCGTTGTGACGCATCTGGCGCGGAGGCTGGAGGCACCTATGAGTACGACGACCACTTCACAGACGCCCGAGAACGAGGGGCCGCCCGAGGGACAGACCCGTCCCGCGCGGCTCATCCAGAACGAGGCGACCACCGAGATCCCCGTCCACCTGCTGTTCCGCGACGACCCCGACCCGGTCTCGGTGCCGCTCAGGCCCGCCGTCGTGGCGCGCCGGCAGGGCACCGGCGAACAGCCCCGCTTCCGCCGCCCGGTCCCGGCCAGGCCGCGCCCGGCACCGGAGGTCGACCCCGACCTGGTGGAGCGCCCCGCCCGGGTGCTGCCCGGATCGGCGGGCGTGCTCGCCGGTTCCTGCGGACTGGCCGGCTGCCTCGCCACCTCGTGGTGGGCGGGCGTCCTGCCCCCGCTCGCGACCGAGGCGCTACGGCTGCCGTTCTACGCCGGTGCCGGACTCGGTCCCGCGCAGTGGGCGGCGTACGCCGGGGCCGGCGCGCTGGGTCTGTTCGGCTTCGGGGGTCTGGCCCGGGGCCGTACCGGACGGGCCTGGGTGCTCGGCCTGTTCGGCCGCTACCGGGGGACCGTCCGGCGCACCGGGCTGATGTGGGTCAACCCGTTGCTGCTGCGCCGCCGCGTCGACGTACGGCTGCGGCACTGGCGCAGCGAGCCGATGCCGGGGGCCGACGCGAACGGGGTCGCGCTGCGGGTTGTGACGCTCGTGGTGTGGCGGGTGCGGGACACCGCGCGGGCCACGCTCGGGGTCGAGGACCACGAGACGTATCTGCGCGAGTGCGTGGAGGCGGCGCTGGCCCGGGTGCCGGTGGAGCCGCCGGGCGGTGGCGCGAAGGGCGCGGCCGATCTCGCCGTCGACGCGCTGACCCGGCTGGTCGCGGCGGACTCGGCGCCGGTCGGCATCGAGGTGTTCTCGGTGCGGCCGGTCCGCGTGGAGTACGCCCCGGAGGTCGCGGCGGCGATGACCCGCCGCCGTATCGCCGCGCTGGACGCGCAGCAGCGGGCGACGATGCTCACGTCGGTGGTCGACTCCGTGGAGGACACGGTGACGCGGCTGACCATGCGGGGTCTGGTGGAGCTGGACGACTACGAGCGCAGGGCGCTGGTGAAGGACTTGACGGTCGCGTTCTGCTCGGGGCGGGGGGAATCGGCGCCGTGAGCGGTATGGACACGGTCAAGTAAGGGCAATAATCTGGGACTTGGTCTAGACCTGCACGGCTCACGGAACTTCCCCACACGTTCTCCAGGAGCGGCAGCATGCGCAAAAAGACCAAGTGGTACGCGGGCGCGCTCGGGCTCACCACGGCCGGGGCCATCGTGCTCTCGTCCGGGGCCGCGAGCAGCCACGGCTACACCGACCTCCCCATCAGCAGGCAGAAGCTCTGTGCCAACGGCACGGTGACGAACTGCGGTGACATCCAGTACGAGCCGCAGAGCGTCGAGGGCCCCAAGGGCTTCCCGGCGGCAGGCCCCGCCGACGGCCAGATCTGCAACGGCGGAATCAGCCGCTTCGCCCAACTCAGCGCACCGAAGACCCCGTCGGGCGCCGCGTGGCCGACGACCAAGGTGACGGGTGGTCAGTCGTACGCGTTCCGCTGGCAGTTCACCGCGATCCACGCCACGACGGACTTCAAGTACTACGTCACCAAGGCGGGTTGGAACCAGAACCACAACCTGGCCCGCTCGGACCTCAACACCACCCCGTTCCTCACCGTCCCCTACAACGGCCAGCGCCCCTCGTCGTCCACCATCTCCCACACCGGCACCCTTCCGTCCGGCCTGACCGGCCACCACGTGATCGTCGCGGTGTGGACGATCGCGGACACGACCAACGCGTTCTACTCCTGCGATGACGTCACGTTCTGAGCGTGAGGTTCTGAGCATCGCTTGAGACAGTCCGGCATCCCCCGGGGGTAGGTTCCCTCCACCAAGCGGTACTTGACCTCGGGGGACACCATGGAAGCGCTGTTCTACATCGCGCCACTTCTCATCATCGCCATCGTGGTATTCGCCGCGACCGGCGTGATCCGCCGCTCGCGCCAGGTCAACAGTGCCTGGAGCAGTGGGCTCACGGCCGAGGCCCGCTGTCTGCGGACGTACACGACGACCAGCGGCGGCGCCGGGGACACCATGGTGTCGACGACGCTGCACCACGTCTACGAGTTCACGACGCGCGAGGGCCGCACGGTCAGGTTCGAGGAGCGGAACGGGCCGGGGACGACCCTGGAGGGCGACATCGTCACCGTGCACTACACGGCCGACCACCCCGAGCGGGCCACCGCCCACGCCCCGTCCCGCGGGAAGCTCGCGGCGGGGACGGGCTGCGCGCTGGTGTTCTTCGGCGTGGTCGTCGCCTTCTGCGTCGTCTTCATCCTCGTGGCCCACAAGATGTTCGACTTCATGGGCTCGTAGTCTCCATATCTGACGGTACGTCAACTACCCTGCGCCCCCATGGAGTCCAGGAGGCGTACCGTCGCGGAACTCGTGCAGGCGCGGTGGGGCGACCACCGCCCCGGGCTGTGGTGCGGGCAACAGGTGCTCACCCACCACGAGATGGCGGCCGGCGCGGCAGCCAGAGCGGCACTCCTCGCGGACCTGTTGCCGCGGGGCGCGGCACCTCATGTCGGCGTGCTCCTCGACAACACCCCTGAATATCCCCTGTGGTTGAGCGCGGCGGCCCTCGTGGGCGCGGCCGTCGCCGGTATCAACCCCACCCGCCGCGGCCCCGAACTGGCCCGCGACATCCTGCACACCGAGTGCCGGCTCCTCGTCACCGAGCGCGCCCACCTCCCGCTCCTCGACGGCCTCCAACTCCCCGGCGTACGGCTCCTGGTGACGGGCACTCAGGCCTACGGCGACCTGCTCGCCCCGTACACGGACGCACGCCCTTCCGCCTTCTCCCACGCCACCCCCGACGACCGCATCCTGCTCTACTTCACCTCCGGTTCCACCGGTGCCCCGAAGGCCGCGATCTGCACCCAGGGCCGACTGGCCGCCGCCGGGCGCTCGCTGGTCGACAGCTTCGGGGTCCTTCCGGACGACGTGCACTACATCTGCATGCCGATGTTCCACGGCAACGCGGTGATCGCCGACTGGGCACCGGCGTTGGCGGCCGGGGCGGGCGTGGCGCTGCGCCGGCGGTTCTCGGCGTCGCGGTTCCTGGACGACGTACGGGTGTACGGGGCCACGTACTTCACCTACGTCGGCCGTGCCGTGCAGTACATCCTGGCCACCGAGGAGCGAGCCGACGACCGGGACAACCCGCTGCGGATGGGCTTCGGCACGGAGGCGGGAGCGGTGGACGCGGCGGCGTTCGAGCGGCGGTTCGGGGTGCGGCTGGTGGA